>LUZO01000086.1 GCA_001603685.1 Bacteroidales bacterium Bact_23 | reverse complement strand
ATATTTTAACCATCGGCATTAACGATTGTAATTTACAAAATAGTCCAAACTATTTTGTAAATACAATTCGTATAATGCTGTTCCTTCATTAATTTTCGGAGTGTGACTTTCCGGAAAGGGCTTCCTCCCTGAATGAAATGCATGTTTGAGCTGTTTTGATTCAAGGAAGGCAGGCAAAATAAATCGGGGCCATACCAGACGGTACAGCCCCGAAGTGAAAATGAAGAAAAAAATGAATCCCTCCTGTCTTACTCTAAATTTGCTTATTTTACAATCAGTTTCTGCTGCCTGATGCCGTCGTTCAACTGGATTACGAGCAGATAGTTACCGCTGGCAATTCCGTTCAGATTCATGCGGAATTCGTTTCCATTGACAAGCATCCGGCGTTTCAGCGATCCGTCCATTCCGAACAGAAGCGCATAAGCTCCGTTTGAGTTGCTGATTGTTACATAATCCGTTGCCGGATTGGGGTAAATGGCTATATTATCGGTTTCAACGGTTCCCACACCTACACCAACATAGTTGATTACATTGGAGAATGAGAATTCTGACTCACCGGTGGTGTAGAAAGCCTGAACGGCATAAACATATCTGTCGTTTGTGCTGGGAGGCCAGTTGGTATCGTTGAATACATTGGCATTCAGGGTGGTCTGGTTCAGTTTTGGCCAGGTTCCTGCATTTGCAAGGTCGTTGAGTTTACCGAAGCGGATGTCATATCCGGTAAGCGATCTCCCGGCGAGCGGAGCCTTTGATTCGGTCATTACATGCGGACGAATCATGAAAGAACCTTTTTCATTAACAATGTACGACAGCGGAGCAATATCACCGCCGGCATATTTGTAACAGGCATATTCAGTCTGAACATCGGTGGCATCCCATCCCAGATAGCTTGACTGTGCGGGAGTGCCGTTCCAGTATACCATTGCATAGTGGTCGCCGTGAAGGGTAATATTGGGCACTTCCACATACATCCACTGGTCCATACCTGACATGAATGTTTCGCTGCTCACCACAAGGTTATATTCAGCATCGAAAATGTCGAGGCGCATCGGCTGCGAGGTGGTTGAAGGAACATATTTTGCCCAGTAGAGATCAAATCCGTTGATGGTAGCAGGCTCACTGAAGGGGATGTAGTTTCCAAGCCATACCTCTTCACCGGTTTCGCCGGCCCAGCCGTTTTCGTGTCCACCGTCGTCGAATACGAGCACATGCTGTGATGATGAAGCAGGTGAGTTCCAGGTTACTTCCATGCTTCCCGGTACAGGCTCTGCCATAACTACAAACGGAATCAGCATAGACTCATTCAGAACGATTTCACCAAGATTGATATCCGATTCAACAATCACAACGGGAGCAGAATAGGTAGCATAACCATCAGCCTCAATGCTGATCTGATAGGTAGTCTGTGAATACACACCCTCAAGAACAAATGTTCCGTCATTAGCGGACAGGGCATTGTAGGTGTTGTTGCTTCCGGTCAGGGTAATAACGGCATTCTCAATACCCACGCCCGGATTGTCGATTCCGGTAACAAAGCCTGTAACATTAACCATTGCCAGTTCTCCCATAACAAAGTTAAGGGTAGTGGCATTTCCGGTTATGATATCAAGCTGATGGGTTACAGGAGTAAATGCGAATTTCTCTGCTGTAGCCGGATAACTGCCGGCCGGTATATACGGAAGTTCATAAGAACCGTCGGCATTGGTGGTTGTGCTGATATTCAGCTGGCCAATGGTAACTGAAGCTCCTTCGATGGGAGTTCCGTCGGGTTCTGAAACGATACCTTCGGCTGAACCGATGTTATCGTTAAAAATGAAGCGGATAAACGGTGAAATGCCTGCTGTACCGCCTCCCTGGGGATTGTAAGGATCGAGCGGAGCATTATAACTGGTTGCCAGTTTGGTTGCCCAGTGCGGAACTCCATAGGCATAGAAACCCTGATTAATGGCTGAACCTGATGCATTTTTCTGAACCATAACAACCAGATTCTTCGAAGGATCATTGTAGTTAATCGGGGTGGAGAACGGGATATAAACAGTCTGTTCCCCGTCGATCAGGTTGAGTTTGCCATCAAATACCGGAGTCAGATCGTTTGCTGTAATCCAGCCATTGTAAACACCGGTTGAGTCGGTTAAACCTACCCATACGCGAACCGGCAGATTCGGTGAGTTGTTAACAAATCTGTAATCCCATGTCAATCCAAAAATTACACCTTCCTGACCGATTTCGTCATATGTATAAAGGGTTTCTGACAAGGTGTAGTTATACTGCATCGCCAAAGGATACTCTGATGTATAGTTTTTATCACCTACTACATTAATAACAGAACCTGCAGGAATTCCTGATAAAGCCAGGATGTTACTGGTGTTGTTGTCAGGATTCTGGTCTCCGTCGAGTTCAACAACGGCATACATATGGTACACTCCGATTTCGGGGAATGTGTAAAAGAGGCTATATGTCTTTTCTTCGTTGAAAGCAATTTGCTGGCCGGGTACTGAGAACACCTCAAGAGGTGACTGTCCGCCTACCATTAATTTAACGCGGTAACCGGCAGCGGGAATGGTCTGGAGGCCTGTATTTCTGATGGTAAAGGTAAATTCTGAATCTTCGCCAAGTTTGTAAATCCGGTCGCCATCGAAGCTCTTGAATTTCAGGTCGTAATCATCGTAATGAATGGTGATATTCTGTCCGATGATGTAGTCAAGTCTAACCTGTCCGGTCATAGAATAAGGGCTTGAAACAAATGACACAAAGCCCAGCCTTCCGGTTAAACCGGCGAAAGCCGACATATCGACGGTGCTTTTTGCATACTGCATAGGTCCTAAATTGGGGGTCTGCAGGAATATCCACTCATCGGTTCCTTCTTCTTTAAAGATTACGGTTACCCCTCCGGGCCACCACATATTCGAAACGGCGTAGAATGATAAAACAGCATTTGCTCCGATGTTAATGCGCGGTGAAATCAGGGTGTCGGAGAAACCGGCCTGTGAATAACCAAGTGCGCAGTACTGGCCGCTGTAACCGCCTGTATTTCTGGCCCATCCGCTTTTTGATATCCAGTTCTCTGGCGGGAAGGTAGCACCTTCAAAGTCTTCGAAGAATGCATCAAACGGATAAACATAAGTGCTCAGGGTCTTAACATTATTTGGTTCCGGGCCCTGATCCTCAGGTACCGATGCCTCGATGGTGTAATCACCAGGAATGGTGGGAGTCCATGCCAGATTTACCCATGCGGTATCGGCGGTGTTCAGCATACCGGTGTTACGGGTGCCAATGATGTTTCCGTTGGCTTTGAAAGTAACGGTTTTATCCTGTGCGAGTGCGCCCAGGTTCTGAACATTTGCCTTTAATATGGTGGTATAATCCTGGAAAATGGTAGTCAGGCTGCTGGTAAGGTTAAGCATTGCGAAATCGTCGCCAACAGGGGTAACGCACGAGATAAAGGCAACCCATCCGGTTGCATCATCCCAGCTGGTACCTTTATACGAAATGGTCAGTGCGCCATCGGCATTCAGAGCAGTGAGAACGCCCGGGCTGTTGGTTCCGGTCCAGTTACCAAGCAGAGGTGCGCTGGTTGAAGTACCGTCATATACCTTAAAACCACCGTAGCTGGCGTCAAATTCAAGGAAAGTTAGCCTGACCCTGTCGCCGGGGTTTGCCGGATAGATGGTGGTTACTGCGTCGTCATATTTTCCGGCATTGCCGTCAAGTCCGCCTGAATCGGTGAAAGTAGCACCGCAAGTGGTTATAGTTTGGGTTCCGGTAGAAGGCATGGCATATACCGTTCCCAGATTGTAAACGGTTTTTGTAACGCTGTTGTTTGCAGGAATCGGGTCGCCGGCCATTGTAACCGTAGCAGTAATTGAATATACTCCGGGAGCTGAAAGGTTCGCGGTGGTAGTAAATGTGTACTGTGCAATCTCATTGGGAGCCAGGGTAATGGCAGGTGATTCGGTAACCGGTGTGCCTCCGTTGATCGAGTAGCTAATCTGGAAACCGGTTTCGGTGTTGATTCCCTCATTCTTAATTGAAACAACAACCGATTCGCTTGAAGTCAGGGTTGCAGATGTATTGGGGCTGTCAATACTAATCATTGAAAGGTCGTTATCCTGTCCGTTGGCATACAGAGCAAATGAAAGGTTAAAGTTTGCCCATGCATAGTTTGAAGCAGGAGTCCAGTCGGTAAATCCGGTTCCATAACCGTCGTTGGGGTTTTTCCAGTGATATTCGTACTCAACGGTTGAGCCCTGGTAGGTTAACCATGCCCAGGGTAAGGTTTCATTGAAATCGCAGATGGCCTGCACACTCATCCAGTAATGACCGGCAGGAAGATTTACGACTGAAGGCAGCATAATCTGAAAGCGGAAAGCTGCGGCATCTTCCAGTACAATGGGAATGGCGTTGAAGTTGGTGTGATTTTCGAAAGAATGAATTACGGCACCGGGAATACCATTGTTGTCATTGTAGAAGTAGATATTAAATCCGTCAATGGGAACACCGGTCCATTCCAGGTATGCACCGGCCACATCAATGTAGCGTACACCCCAGGTACTGCCGGCCGGTACGATAAAGTCTTCGGCGGCAATATTGGTCATGTCTTCGTTTTCGGGATCAGTAAACAGGCAGCTCTGCTGGAATCCGCCGGCAAGAGGATAAAACTGATCGTACAGAGCAGGGCCGTTACGGGTACCCGATTGCTGTGAAACCCGTCCACCATCCTTGTAAAAAGGATACTGGCTCATCCCGTGCAGCGATACGGAAATCAGAACTATCGCCAGAACGAGGAATTTTACTGTAGTTTTTCGCATTAGATATTGGATTTGGTTTGTAATTAGAATTATTGATTTTTCTCTTTTTTCGGGTCAAGGTCTTCTTTGACTTCTTTAGTGTCGGGGTCTCTTACCCGGATCATCCCTGAGAGGATTTTCGACAGCGCTTCGTTCTCACTGTTAAGTTTCTCAATGAAACTTTTCAGCTCCTCTTCCAGCGGATCGATTTTATCTTTTTCGTTTGACATGCATTTTTAATTTTCGACAAAATTCGTTTACGGATAATCTGATTCCTAATTATTATAGCCCACAAAAGTGCTACATTGGGTAAGGAGGGAGGGAACAAAATGGCTACAATGACACTAAGTAACAAAATATCAGTATGTTGAAAACGATGTTTCAGATGGCTTTTTCAGGATAATCAGGTTGAATGCAAAACAAACGAGGCTGTCTCAAAAGGCCTCTTTTTTAATTTGTTA
>LUZO01000085.1 GCA_001603685.1 Bacteroidales bacterium Bact_23 | reverse complement strand
ACGGTGAGTTTAATCAGTGACCTTCTTTCCATCTTTTTGGGATTAAAATTGATAAATCAAAGAAACTATTTATGTAAATATGTTGTAACGCTGAAAAAATGATATTTTTGCACTTCAATTAATGATTATCTTTGTTATTCTGTTGATTTATATCAACGGAGTGCCTGATTTAGATTAATTGCAGTGGCAAAGCATGCTGCAAGTTAATTAAAAATCAAATATCCTTTAATAAAAAATTAAAATATGGCAAATAATAATGGCTCAAATTGTCATCTCTGCATGCAAAAGTCTGATGTATTTAAAAGACTTAACCATGACGAGCTTGATGCCGTAAATGGTTGCCGTGTAACGATCAAATACCGCCCGGGCGAAATTATTTTCAAACAGGGTTCTCCCTGTCATGATTTCGTTTGTATTGTTTCAGGTTTAGCCAAACTCTATATAGAAAGCGAATGCGAAAAACGAATCATCATTGGTTTTGCCAAGCCGGTGGATTATATTTTTGTTCCGGGAGCGTTTACTGATAAGCGGCACCATTTTTCAGCAGTTGCCTGCGAAGAGACGACTGCGTGTCTTGTCAATGCTGAAGTGTTTCAGAATATTCTGGACAATAACAATGCATTTGCCTCAGCATTTATTAAAAAGGTGAGTGAGCAGGCCATTGGTATGTTCGAACAGTTGGCGAGCCTTACCCATAAGCAGATGCCCGGCCGCATTGCCGATGTTCTGCTGAGCCTTTCGCAAAAGATATATAATGCCAATCCGTTTGTTACATCGCTTTCGCGCCAGGATCTGGCTGATATGTCGGGAATGACCAAAGAAAGCGCCATCCGGATTCTGAAAACCTTTAAGGACGATAACCTGATCAGAACCGACAGCGATACAATTGAACTGCTGAATGTTCCGATGCTTGAGACAATAAGCAGGAATGGCTGAGGAAAGGATGTAATACCGTTTATGAATTTACAAAACGGTTCGGACTATTTTGTAAATACAATTCGTATATTTTTCTAAAACCGGCAAGGCAGACGGGAAATGGATATCAGTATGAAAACAGATTTACATTGCTGGTGCCGCCGGGATGGATTACAAAGGTGTTTTCGATGCTGTACATAGCCCGTTCGGCATTTTTCGAGCGGTAAACCACATGATATTTGCCCGGCTGAAGTACCAGGGTTTCCTGCAGCACATGATCCCTCAGGTCGTAAATCCACTCCAGCGCTTCGTTGCGTTCCACATAAAGGCTGCCATAACCCTGAACGCTTTTGCGGATGACTGCAATTCCAGGAAGGGGGATATCAATGGTTGTGGTTTCGCTTTGTCTGATTTTTACATCCGTCATGTAAATGCGTGGAAGAGTCAGAATCTCAAGGTCGTAACTGCCGCATAAATATTTTTTTGTATCTCCGAAATTCTGGACATTCAGCGTGGCGGGCTTTCCGTGTTCCCTTACAATGGCAAAAAGGTTTTTTACAATGCGCTCGTTCGATCCCATCCTGAGGTCGAGGTAGCCCTGGGGTGCGTTGAGCGTGGCTGTGAGGTGAGTCTGATTTTTAAGGCTTACCTTGTCAAGTTTCAGAGGCGGAACCGTATGAACAACTATGTCGTAGGTTATCAGCGGATCCACCACCAGGGTGTCGGGCAATCCCTTGTTGTTCAGCGTGTGGATGAAATTATACTTTATCTGGCCTGATTCATGATCGTAAAAGGTCATGTTGACATTGGTTTCGGTAGGCCTTTTCTTGCTGTCGAGCAGGTTTACCTGCATGGTGGTTGTCTTGAGTGCCTGCTGGATAACGGTATTCAGCGCCTTCTGGAATGCCGTTTCGCTGGAAGCATCGAAGTAGGTTCCCACACAATTGAACGCATCTTTGAAATCTCTGCCAATTCCTATGATAAACGGCTTCATGGCTATACCGTGCTTCTGAAGTTCAGCCGATGCTTCGCAGGGGTCGCCGCCGCACTCTTCAAGCCCGTCGGTTATCAGAATAATGATGTTGCGGCAGTTATCGCAGGGCGGAAAGTCGTTAACGGTTTGCTGAAGCGAATAGGCAATGGGAGTCGTTCCCCGTGGAGTCAGTTCAAGAATTTTATTTTTAATGGCCGGAATATTCCGGGGAGCAAACGGCACTTCAAGCTTTGTATCGTAACAATCAGGCGGAGGGTAGTTCTTCTGATGGCCATAAACCCTTAGTGCAAGCTCCAGGTTTTTGAACTCGGAAAGACTGTCGAGCAGATTGGCCATCAGATTTTTTGCAATGGTAATCTTCATATCGCTTTGCCAGCGCGCATACATACTTTGCGATGCATCGAAAACAAAGAGGATGCGGGTCAGCGGTTCAGGCTTCGATGGCTTACCGCTTCTCTGTGCAATGAGAAGATGCGGAATGAGAAGGAAGATAAACAGAAGCTTTCTGACCATAGAGGCTTCAGATATGGTTTATTAGCAGTTTAATTTCAAGGAAAAACGCTTTTCGGATAAAACGCCGTTTCATCTGATGCGAAAATAACCCTTTTTGTTTATTGTATAGCCTGTTTGTTTAAAAAGTTGAAGATATTCGGGAAAATCAGCGTATTTTTGGCAATTGCTGATTGGCAGAAATTCGGGGATTCGATTTGTTGAACTTTAAACGATACATTTATTATGCCTGCAAAAACCATAAAAGCATTGCTTCTTTTTCTGACCTGCCTGATTGTATCAACACAGCTAAATGCTGAGGGAACGGTTTATCCACCGCAGAAGCTGCCCGATAATCAAAAGCAGCAGCAATGGGTCGATTCGGTTTTCAAAACACTGACTCCCGACGAGCGCATTACCCAACTGATGATGCTTCGGGCCTATTCAAACAAGGACGAGAAATATTACACAAATCTGATCGGGATTGTTGGAGAGCTGAATCTGGGCGGCGTTTGTTTCTTTCAGGGTGGCCCGGTAAGGCAGGCCATTGTTACAAACCGGCTGCAGGCGGCCGTAAAGACTCCGCTCTTCGTTGCCCTTGATGCCGAAACCGGTCCTGCCATGAGGCTCGACAGCATAGTGGAGTTCCCCAAACAGATGACCCTTGGCGCCATCAGCGATAACCGGGTAATTTATGATATGGGTAAAGAAGTGGCCGAACAGTTGAAACGGATCGGCGTGCACATTAATTTTGCTCCGGTGGCCGACATCAACAACAATCCGAAAAATCCGGTCATTAATGCGCGTTCGTTTGGCGAAAGGCGTGAGATTGTTGCTGAGAAAGCCTATATGTATATGAAGGGAATGCAGGACAACGGCATGATTGCCGTAGCCAAGCACTTCCCCGGCCACGGCGATACCGGCAGCGACTCGCATTATACCCTGCCGCTCATCAACAAGCCCCGTTCCATCATCGATACACTGGAGCTTTTTCCATTTGAGTATCTGATAGATAAAGGGCTGAAAGGGATGATGATAGCCCACCTCAGGGTGCCTGCAATCGATCCTGCCGAGCGCTCCATTTCGTCCCTGTCGAAACCCATCATTACCGGGCTGCTGCGCGAGAAGATGGGATTCGAAGGAATGGTAATCACCGACGGTATGGATATGAAAGGTCTTGTCGATTTCGCCGATTCATCTCTGGCTGAGGTTCTTGCGCTGGATGCAGGAAACGATATTCTGCTGCTGCCGGTGGATGCACGCAGAGCGCTGAGCAACATCAGAAAGGCTATAGATAAAGGTATCATATCGCAGGAGATGGTTGATGCGAAGTGCCGCCGGGTACTGAACTGGAAGTATGAATCGGGCCTTGCGGGCGACAACCGCGTTAACCTGACCAATATCCTCAATGACATCAACTCACCCGAAGCCCGCCAGATCATCGCTTCGGCTGATGCAGCCTCCGTTACCCTGCTCAGTGACCCGCAGGCATTAATTCCGCTTCGCTCGCTCGACACCCTCAGAATTGCCACCCTGGCCATCGGCGACCGGAAATTGACTCCGTTCCAGATGCGGCTGGCCGATTATGCGCCGGTTACCCACTTCAACCTGCCAAAAGAGCCTACGGAAAAAGAATGCGATTCGCTTATGCGGAAGTTGCAGGGGTTCAATCTGGTGATTGCAGCGTTTGTGCAGACCAGCGATCTGCCACAAAAGAATTTCGGCATCAGCAAAACCGGAGCCGCCTTCATCGACCAGCTTTCTATGAACAAGAAGGTGATCCTCAATATTTTAACCAGTCCGTACAGCCTTGCTTCCTTTAGCGGGCTTAACCGGATGGCCGCGGTATTGGTATCGTATCAGGATAACGACCTGATGCAGCAACTGACGGCTCAGGCTATTTTCGGAGGATCGGAGATTTCAGGCAGGTTGCCGGTAGGGGCAACGCCCGAATGGCCGGCAGGCAGCGGCCTCGACCGCAAAGAGGTGATACGGGTGGGGTTTGCCGAGCCGGAAGTTGCCGGAGTATCATCGAAAAAACTGGACGAAATCGACCGAATAGTTAAGGAGAGCATTCGTGATAAGGTTTTTCCGGGCGCTCAGGTAGTGGTAATCAGAAAAGGACAGGTAATTTACCGGAAGGCATTCGGAAGCCAGATTTACAATTCGCCGGTGCCTCTGCGCAATGACGATATTTTTGACCTGGCTTCGCTGACCAAGATACTGGCAACTACCGTTACCGCCATGCATTTGACCGGCGACGGCCTCATCGATCCCGACCGGAAGCTCAGCCATTACTACTCCGATCTTCAGCATACCGATAAGAGCAGGATAACCATCCGGGAGATTATGGCGCATCAGGCAGGGTTTCAGCCTTTTATACCTTTCACCAGAATGTTCATGGAAAAGGGTAACCTGAAAAACGATCTCTTTGCCCGTAGATACAGCGTTGATTATCCGCACCGGGTTGCCGATGCGCTTTACGACCAGGAAGATGTCCCCTGCATGATCATCGATTCAATCATAAAAAGTCCGCTGCTCGAAAAAGAGGAGTACAAATACAGCGACCTTGGCTTTATCCTGCTGGGCCATGCGTTTGAAGAGCTGGTTGAGCAGCCGCTGAATGCATACCTGAGCCGGCATTTCTACAATAAGATGGGATTGCGTACCATGGGTTACCATCCGCGCGACCGGTTCAGCATTGTGCGTATAGCGCCCACCGAGAATGATACGGAATTCAGAAAGCAACTGGTACACGGCGATGTGCATGATCCTACGGCGGCACTGCTTGGCGGTTCGGCCGGCCATGCCGGGCTGTTTGCGGATGCGCTTGATGTGGCCGTTATGATGCAGATGCTGTTGAAGAACGGGGTTTATGGCGGCGATACGCTGCTGAATGCAGGGGTTGTCGGCGATTTCACCAGGGTGCAGTTCCCGAAAGACAAAAACAGGCGCGGCGCAGGTTTCGACAAACCATCGCTCGTTAAAGGCCAGGCTTCGCCCGTGTGCGATCAGGCCTCGGCGGCCAGTTTCGGACACTCGGGTTTCACCGGCACTTTTGCATGGGCCGATCCCGAACAAGAGCTGGTATATGTGTTTTTGAGCAACCGGGTATATCCCGATGCCGGAAATAATAAAATTACAAAACTTGGGGTACGCACTAAGGTCCATGAGGCTATCTATAAGGCAATTACAAACGGCAAATAAATAAGGTTCTGCTGATTGATTTGCTAAAACGATGGTTTTCAGATAAAAGAGCCTGGAATTAATAACTGACAGATAGATTTTGATTTGCCGGAACAAATCAGGTTTCCGGCTTTTTTTTTATACAGGATTGAACCACATCCCCCGAATTTTGTTTGTTTGTTTAATATTGTATCATTTAACTCAAAACAAAAATTATGGCATCAATTACTTTGCATGGCAATGCTATTTCAACCATTGGCAATCTGCCTGCAGTAGGCAGCAACGCTCCCTGTTTTAAACTCACCGGCTCCGAACTGGGTGAAGTATCATCGGCCGATTACAAAGGCAAAAAAGTGGTTCTGAATATTTTCCCCAGCCTCGATACTCCTGTTTGCGCAACATCGGTAAGGCAGTTCAACGCAAAAGCAGCCGGACTTGACAATACCGTTGTAATCTGCGTTTCAAAGGATCTTCCGTTTGCTCACAAACGCTTCTGTTCTACCGAAGGAATTGCAAATGTTGTTACTGCTTCCGATTTCCGCGATGGCTCATTCGGCAAGGAATATGGCGTAACCATTGCTGATGGTCCGTTAGCAGGCCTGCACTCAAGGGCTGTTGTGGTGATTGACGAGAATGGAGTGGTAAAATATACCGAGCAGGTTCCCGAAATTCTGGAAGAACCCAACTATGAAGCCGCACTGAAAGCGCTCTGATACTGACATTTGTTCCCTACACAACTGAATTGGGAACACGCTGTAAGCCCTGTAATATCCGGCCTGATGCTGAGAAAATATCTCGGAAAGGAAAGGCGGATTTTGCAGGGTTTATTTTTTGGAGTATTCCGGTTTTTGGAATTTCTTATACGAATTGTATTTACAATCGGTATTAAAACTCTTTTGCGATATTATGATGTCCGGCCATTTGCCGGATTTGCGGGCAATACGCCAGACGCAGAAAATATTCACAAATAAAAATCGGTATAAATCCGCGTTATCCGTGTGCCATAAAAATTGGAACACAGATGACACAGATCGGACGGATGGTTGCGGATTAAATCAGTGGAAATCCGTTCGATCCGCGTTATCCGTGTTCCAAAAAAATGATGGAACACAGATGACACAGATCAGACGGATGGTTACGGATAGAATCCGTGGAAATCCGTTCAATCCGCGTTATCCGTGTTCCATAAAAATAATGGAATACAGATGACACCGATCAGACGGATGGTTGCGGATAAAATCCGTGGAAATCCG
Source organism: Bacteroidales bacterium Bact_23 (assembly GCA_001603685.1). Lineage (GTDB taxonomy): Bacteria > Bacteroidota > Bacteroidia > Bacteroidales > Lentimicrobiaceae > Lentimicrobium. The sequence continues at coordinate 284 of LUZO01000085.1, read as the reverse complement.
TTCAATCCGCGTTATCCGTGTTCCATAAAACAACACACTAATAATGCTGAATCGATGCAGCAACAGCTTTGCAACTGATTCGCAAAGGTTATGGAGTTTAATTGCTCATAACCAATTGTTTGTAATTTATTTCAGGTGCTGCTGATTAAAGTCCGGAATTGGTGAATTGCTTTATTGAAAAATACGCTATCTTTGCACCGCTTTTTGCGGATGTGGCGTAATTGGTAGCCGCGCCAGACTTAGGATCTGGTGCCGAGAGGCGTGGGGGTTCGAGTCCCTTCATC
>LUZO01000084.1 GCA_001603685.1 Bacteroidales bacterium Bact_23 | reverse complement strand
TTGCAACGATATCAGATTCGCGCATGATCAGGTAATCGTTACCGTCAACGGTAATTTCGGTACCTGCATATTTTCCGTAGAGAACAAGATCACCAACTTTTACGGTAAGGGGTTCATCCTTTTTACCGGGGCCAACAGCCACTACTGTTCCACGCTGGGGTTTTTCCTTGGCGGTATCGGGGATGATGATGCCGCCGGCTGTCTTCTGCTCAGCCTCTGCCGGCTGTATAAGTACACGGTCAGCTAAAGGTTTTACATTCACTTTTGTCATTGGGATTGGTTTTTATGATTTGTACTTTTTCTTTTCGCCACTCTGTTTGACATAATTTGTGCCAAATTTTATCCGTACATATGTTAAAACTACCAGGGCATCTTTTAACAGCCTTGTTATTGATTGATTATCAACATATACCGAAGACACTCTTATTCCCGGGGAGAAATCCGGCAAAAATCAATTCCGCTGAAAACAAAAAAAATGTCAGATTGCTGTGACAATCTGACATTTTTTATACAAAGGTCTTTGACAATTATTCAGCGGGCGGAGCCTGAAAATCCTCAACCGGAGCGGCCTGCTCATTGATAAGATGGCGCAGTTCGGTATCTGCTGAGCGTGATTCGGTCACATTGCGGGGGATAACGAAGATGGAGAAAAGGCTGAGAACAAGCAGGATGATTGCCAGTGTCCAGGTGGTTTTCTCAAGGAAATCGGCAGTTTTCCTTACTCCCATAAACTGATTTGACGATGCGAAATTGGATGCCAGTCCGCCGCCTTTTGAATTCTGTACCAGCACCACCAGACTCAGAAGTACACAAGTGATGAGGATGAGCACTGAAACTAAAATATAAGCTCCCATTGTAGTTTTTTTATTTGCGTTAAAATCAACCTTTTGACAGGTCTTCTTCTATTTTTTTAATTTGGGCTGCAAAGTAAGCACTTTTTTCCGGATAATTCAAACTTAATTTGCGATATATTTTTATCGCCTTTTCGGGATGTCCCTGTTTAAGCTGAATCTGTGCCAGTGTTTCCGAAACGATATCATCGTGGTCGATGGAGCTTTCGCGCGCCTTATCAACCGGATTAAAGAATTCCTTGCGGGGTTGGCTGATGCGTGGTTTGGTACGGATAAAGCGGTCAATCAGCTCGCTGCTGGTCCCGGCAACGGCCGGATCACGCTCTTCGCGGCCATCAACCGCCTCCGGCTGAGCGGCATCCGCTTCCTTTGCCAGTTCCTTTTCAAGATCGTACACCTCGCCTCCGATGCCGGCCAGCAGCAGATCATCGGGAAAGCTTGCCACTTCCTCTTCTTCCGGAATTTGCAGCGGTTCAGCGGCAATTTCTTCAGGTATTTCAGTAGTTGAACGGGCGTCTGCCGTTAGCCTGCCGGAGAATTCATCAGCAACCGGCTCCGGCTCTTCATCCCTGGCACTTTGTGCAATCTCGGCAAGGCGGCGGGCAACAATCTCCTGCAAATGTCTGAAATAGGCTTCGTCTTCCGATTCGGTGAAAGCCTCTTTTTCCGGAACGCCGGCCTGCGGTTCAATCCCCCGAACTTCCACCGGTTCGGCAACTGCCGGTTCAAAAACTTCTTCCGGCTCTTCCGGTGCTTCAGGTTCCAGAAGCTCCTCAGGTTCCTCAGGAATTTCAGGCTCTTCCGGAATTTCCGGCTCAGGGGTAACAGCCGGGATCTCCTCTGGAACCTCAACCGCCGTTTCCTCTTCCTGAACAAACTCAACAGTATCCGAAGTCAGCGCTTCAGCTTCCGCTTCAGCCATTTCCACCAAATCTGACACACCGGTTTCCGGATCCTGCACAGAAATTTCAGTCTCCCGCTCAACCGCAGGAGCTGCAACCACTTCTGAGATGGTAATGGTTTCGCCCGCATTCTGAATCAGCTTCCGGAGTATGCCGCGATCGCCGGCATAAGCGGCGGCAATCTTGAGTTGGGCATTGTATCTGATGCTTTCCGATTTCCGCATATTTGCGGCCAGCATCATCTGGGCAATCTGAAAATATGGCAGATCCCGGGTAAGCTGTTCCAGTTCGCCAAGGCTCTCATGATCGAGCAGCGAAGGGTTTGCCAGCAGTGATTCGAACCGGGAAAGTCTCATATTTTTACCAGTTTACAACAGCCTTGTTAAAAATATCCTCAACCAGCGCTTCGGTAATTTTTGCAATCAGGTCGGCTTCCACTGCATTCAGATTCAGGCTGCTGCTGTAGTCTTCATAACGTGAAAAGTTGGTTTCGAAATTATCCTTTTCGCTGTATTTGTTTGTAAACCTGACATTTACCGTTATTTTCAGGCGGATAAGGGCGGCCTGCTGCTGCCCGGTGATGGCCACCGGCTCGGTTGTATAGCCGGTAATTTCCCCCTCGAAGTGCAGATCACCGCCTTTGGGAATCATGGCAAGGTTGGTCTGCGAGGCGAATTTATCGCGCAGCGCATCGGTAAAGGTCTGGCTCAGTGTGGGCTGAACAATCTCAGCTTTATTGGGGAACAGCGACACCGACACCGTTTTGGCTTCGGGCGGAATGGAGGCTCCCGTAAAGGTATAAACCCCGCACGACTGCATTGCAGCCGCAATGGCAAAAAGCACAAAAATCCGCACCGGTTTCCGGAAAATACTCATCATATCAGGTATTTAACGGATGTCGTATTCTTTTATTTTCCGGTAGAGGGTTCGCTCGGAGATGCCCAGTTCCTTCGCGGCATTCTTCCGCTTGCCGCCATGCTTTTCGATGGCGCGGCGAATCATGTCGATCTCCTTTTTCTGAAGCGAAAGCGACTCATCAACCTCCTCGGGCGTAACATACGAATCCAGCACGATGGGCTCTTCGTGCGGAATCGCCTCCCCGAATTTCATCTGCCCTTTCTTATCGTTTTCGCTGTAGAGCTGGGTGATTATAGACTGATGTTCGCGTTTCAGTTCATGGCTGATCTCTCCCTGGTCGATGATGTCAACCACCAGTTTCTTCAGCTCGTTGATGTCGCGTTTCATGTCGAACAGCACCTTGTAGAGCAGTTCGCGTTCCGAGAAATCGCCGCCCTGCTGCTCCTTGTTGTTGTACAACACCGGAAGGTCGCGGTTTTCCGAAGGGAGGTATTTCTGAAGGATGGGGCCGGTAATCAGCCTGCTCTGCTCGATGATGGAGATCTGTTCGGTAATGTTTTTCAACTGACGCACATTACCCTGCCAGCGGTAACTCATCAGCATCTGCTTAGCCGACTCATCGAGCTCCAGGGCCGGCATCCGGTATTTTTCGGCAAAATCAACGGCAAACTTCCTGAACAACAGGATAATATCATCTTTTCTCTCCCTCAGCGGCGGAATGTATATGGGCACGGTGTTCAAACGGTAGTAGAGATCCTGTCTGAAACGCCCCTTTGCAATGGCATCGGGAATGTTCACATTGGTGGCGGCAACCACCCGCACATCGGTTTTGATTACCTTAGAGGAGCCCACCCTGATAAACTCGCCGGTTTCCAGCACGCGCAGCAGGCGCACCTGTGTTGAAAGCGGCAGCTCGGCAACCTCATCAAGGAATATGGTGCCGCCGCTTACCACTTCAAAATATCCCTTTCGCGACTCATGAGCGCCGGTAAAAGCGCCTTTCTCGTGGCCAAACAGCTCAGAATCAATGGTTCCTTCGGGAATGGCGCCGCAGTTTACGGCAATATATGGCCCGTGCTTGCGGGCACTGAGCTGGTGAATGATCTGAGGGAAGACCTCCTTGCCCACCCCGCTCTCTCCGTTTATCAGAACGGTAATGTCGGTGCCGGCCACCTGACGGGCAATATCTATGGCGCGCTCAAGCAACGGTGAGTTACCGATGATGCTGAAGCGTTGTTTTATTGTCTGAATATCCATTTCCTTTTAAAGCGTCATTTTTCAATGCAAATTTACAAATTTCGCTGCACTGAATGACAAGGAACGGCGAAAAAACTGACATTTTGTCAATAACCAGCTTTCAGCAATACCAAAGTTATGAATTTCAGCTATTTATAATCTATTTACACAAGAAATGCGGAGGACACCCACTTCTCATTGATATCCACGCGGCTCCAGCCATTCCGGTTTTCATAAACCAGTACCTCCGTATCTTTCGGCAAAGCGCCAAGCCGGGAGTAGCCGCCTCCCGGGCCTGAACGGACATACAGTGAGCTGGCCTTTACCTTCTTTTTCTCAACCCGGATAACATGCCTTTCGGCCACCCAGTTGTTCGGTTTCGCGATTTTCAGCCAGCCATTTTTCGATTCATATATATCCACCAGCGAACCGGCGCTGAGCGATCCGGCAGTGTTGTAATCCGTTCCGGGGCCCGTACGGATGTACAGCGATGAAGCGGTTACGATGCCATTCCCGATCACTGCCTGTTCATTCGTTTGAGACGAATCATACGAACCGCCCATTTTCGAAAGCGACTCTTTTATCAGCGGGATAAAGCCTGCATTGGCGTCGGCCACCTTGTTCCCGCCAAAGAAAGCGGTACCGGGGCACGATTTGGTAACTCCCAGCCCATCGCGCCTGAGGCCCGAGTTCAGATCATACCAGTGGTGATACACAATGTGATCTGTATCCACCGGAAGGTTAAACCTGCGGCACAGCAAAGCATTTACTTTAATGATGGTATCGCGGTGGGCAGCCGACATCTGATCCTTTCCGGCATCAAAATTTCCGAAGTGTTCAATGCATATTCCCCTGGAATTGTGCCCCTTGATGCCTACCGGAACATCGTTCAGCGGACGACAGGCGGCTATGGTACCATCTGGAAAAGTGGTAAAGGTCTGGGCGATATTGCTCCAGCCGTTGCTTACCATATGGTAATGCTTCATCGACTGAAGCCGCTCAAAATGGTTCCGGCCGGTAAAGTGCGTATAATCAGGAAGATAAGTGTGATGATTCTGAATCAGCCCGATTATCCGGCTGACTTGCTGAGCCTTAAGCCAGGAATCAAATTCGCTGACACTCATCAGGGTAAATCCATACTTTGTTTCCATAATACAGGGGGTTTGGTAAATAATCACAGATTTATAATAAAAACAACGCTTTTAAACTATGGTTCTCACTCATTTACTTTATTTTATGAAAATTTTGAGATCCCGGAAAAATAAGGCTCCGGCAGATGGCTTTTTGTATTCTGTCATCAGCTTGATTTGAATTTACTAATATACGGATTAATTTTTGCCGGTTCAAAGTAAAACCGCTTTTCCGCCCGCTGTTAACCGATGCGTCATCAATGCCCGGGAAGGTTTTCAAGCAGGGAGATCAGGCAGTTATTTACCAATCTGAGGATGGCCTCCATTTTGCCGGCATCAATGCGTTCGAACCGGTCGCGGGGTGAGTGGTAATCGTCGTGATAACCCGAAAAAAAGGTTAACACCGGAATGCCCGCCTCGGCAAACGGGCCGTAATCGCTGCCTGAATGGCCGGTTACATCCCAGATCTCAAGCGTAAAGGGGTGCTCCAGTAACCGGTTGGCATCCGAAACAATTCGTTGCCTGATCGAATCGCTTTCGCGGATTCCCACACTCAGCATCCGGCCAAGGGTATCTGCCGGTTCGCTGCGCGATATTACATCCAGGTTGATATAAGTAATGATTTCCGGAAAATCATTTGGCAGGGAATTCACGAAGCGGGTACTTCCGAAAAGCCCTTTTTCCTCGGCATCCCAGCTTGCAAACAGCAGGTTAACGGGCGGTTTAACACCGCTTTCTGCCCACTTTTCAGCCAGCGCAAGCACGCCGCTTGCTCCCGAAGCGTTATCATCGGCGCCGTAATAGATATCATTGCCCCGCATTCCAAGATGGTCGTAATGCCCGCCGATGATGATGCACCCTGAGGTATCGGCACCCCGGATAAGACCCGTTACATTCCGCGCCTCAAACGGGCCGGATTCAACCGTGGCGGTAAGGGTTACACTCCTTTCCAGAAGTTCATCTTTCCGGAAACTTTCTGAGGCAACCGCAAACACCGGGAGGCAGGGTTCCGCTGCTGCGGAAGCAAAAGCGTAGAAGCCGTCGGAATAGTTGTCGGCAAGGTCATCCCTGATTTCCGCGAACCACTTGCCGGGAGCTTCCGCGTCGGTTGCGGGCTGTAGCAAAAGAACCGCCAAAGCACCATAGTTGGCGGCATTGCGCACTTTGGCAGCCATTCCCTCCCCTTTCTCCATCAGCGCCTTTCCGTACCTTTGCCACAACTCCCCGGTGGTGTCCGCCATTCCTGGATATCCGCCGGTAAGCACCGCAACCTTTCCCCTGACATCCGCTTCCCTGAAATCGTTGTAGGCACTATCCGCACTGATAAGGCCAAAGCCGGCATCCGCAGTTTCCGCGGCAAGGTTTACATTCCCGGCACAGGGTAGCACAATAAAATCCCGCCCGAACCGAAGTTGCTTTCCTTTTTCACGACTCCTTGACTGCGAAAACACAATTCCGGCATCCTTAACTTCTGTTCGTATCAGGATAAAAGGCTGGAAATAGCTGTCGCCGGGCTTTTCAAGCCCGATCCGTTGCATCTCCGCAGCCATATAGTCGCCGGCCTTCCGGCCACCGGGAGTGCCCGTTTCGCGCCCCTGCATGCTTTCGTCCGAAAGAATCTCAAGCCTCGGAAGGAAATCCTTCCGGGCAGGATGGGCAACCTTCCCTGAAAGCTGTCCCGAAACGCTTGCGGAAAAGCCAAGCAGCAGGCACAGCAACAGGGTTCCCCTACAGGTCATAAAAGCTGATGTTATGAAAAATGCGTTCTACTTTACCATTTTGCCGTTGGCCATCACATGGATGATGCTGAAATCATCGTCAATCAGTACCAGGTCGGCATCCTTTCCTTCCGCAATATAGCCTTTGCTTTCAAGCTTCAGGATATCGGCAGGATTGGAAGTGGCAACCTGCAGCGCAATTTCGAGGGGAATCTGTTCATCCAGCACTGCCTCCTTTATTTCGCGCAGAATGGAATCGGGCAGCCCCATCTCAATTTTGATGAGTTTGCCGGTAACGGGGTCAAATCCGGGCAGCGAACCGCAGGCGTCGGAAGTAAAGGTGATGTGTTTGATGGGCACACCGCTGTCGAGCAGTTGTTTCAGGGCAACCGACGGTTTGATCTCCTCATCAACATAATAGGGATAGGAGCTGGTGGTGATGTCAACATACCCTTTTTTGCCGTACTCCTTGGCATCTTCAAAGATATAATCGTTTCTGTTGCAATGTGTTGGCACAAACTGTCTGTAGTTCAGCTCACTGCCTGCCACCACATTGTGTATCGGACGGAAAGGGTCCTTTGCATCACCCATGTGAACATTCACGATACCGGCTTTCCCGCCGATCATGCCGGCAACCCGGGCGTGGGCGGCAAGTTTGGCAAGCTCTTCGGTGGTGGGCACCGACGAGCGATGGTCGGAAACGGCAATTTCGCCCACACCTACCACCTCTTCAAACAGCGCGATATCCTTTTTGAAATCGCCTGTAATGCTCGGGGTTGGAACCTGATAGGAGCCTGTATACATCCATGCCGACATTCCCTTGGCTCTCAGATATTTGACTTTCATCAGAACGCTTTCCACGCTACGGGTAATCCCGTCGGTACCGAGGCATCCGATAACGGTGGTTACGCCGGCATCCACCATCATGCTCACTTCCAGTTCGGGCATCCGGGTTCCGGGTCCGCCTTCGCCGCCGCCTCCGGTGATATGCACATGGGCATCGATAAGCCCGGGAATCAACCGCTTTCCGTTGCATTCAACCACCTCAACATCAAGCCCGGCGGGAGCATCAATATGATCCTTTATGGCAATTATCGTTTTTCCGGCAACCAGAACATCTTTTTTACCTTCAGAAAGAGGCGAATAGAGTGAAGCATTTTTAAACAGCGTAATCATCAGACAAAGGGTTTTAAGTTATGTTTCCTCAAAATTATGAATTTTTTCAATTACTTATCTAAAAATCTCTATATTCGCATTTACTAC
>LUZO01000083.1 GCA_001603685.1 Bacteroidales bacterium Bact_23 | reverse complement strand
AACTTCAGAAGAGACACAATTTATTTTACAAATTTCTGTACCAGGATGGAGACATTATGTCCGCCAAAACCGAAAGTGTTGCTTATGGCAGCATTAACGGTTCGGTTTACAGCCTTGTGGAAGGTGAAGTTCAGCGAAGAATCAATTTCCGGATCATCGGTAAAATGGTTGATGGTTGGCGGGATGATTCCATTCTGAATGGCCAGTATGGCTGCGATTGCCTCAATGGCTCCGGCTGCACCCAGCAGGTGCCCTGTCATTGATTTTGTACTGTTGATGTTGATTTTGGGGGCATGTTCGCCAAACAGCGTAACAATGGCTTTTGACTCGGCAATATCGCCCAGCGGGGTTGAGGTACCGTGGGTATTGATGTGGTCAATATCTTCGGGCTTCAGTCCGGCTTCTTCAAGTGCGGTTTTCATGGCGCGCATGGCACCATCGCCGTCGGGGTGAGGGCCGGTCATATGGTAAGCGTCGGCGGTAAGACCGCTTCCGGTAACCTCGGCATAAATTTTTGCTCCTCTTGCAAGGGCATGTTCAAGTTCTTCGAGAATCAGTGCACCGGCACCTTCGCCAATAACGAAACCATCTCGGTCTTTGTCAAAAGGACGGGAAGCCGTTTTGGGATCGTCATTTCTGGTGGAGATGGCATGCATGGCATTAAAGCCGCCGACACCCGGCGGATTGACTGCCGCTTCGGAGCCTCCGCAGACAAATACATCAGCTTTACCCCATTTGATGTAGTTGAAAGCATCAACAATGGCATTGGCCGACGATGCACAGGCTGAAACCGTGGCAAAGTTCGGTCCTTTGAATCCGTGTTTGATGGAAATATGCCCTGCTGTGATATCAGCAATCATTTTAGGGATAAAGAAAGGATTGAATCTGGGGGTGCCGTCGCCGGTGGCATAACTGCTTACCTCATCCAAAAAGGTAACCAGACCACCAATTCCGGAGGCCCAGATAACGCCAACACGGTTGAGGTCGAGTTTTGAATGATCAAGGCCTGAATCGGCAATTGCCTCATCAGAGCTGACCATACCGTACTGGGCATAGGGATCGTATTTACGAACTTCTTTCCGGTCGAAAAAGTTCAGCGGATCGAAATTCTTGACTTCGCATGCAAACTGAGATTTGAACTTAGATGCATCGAACCGCGTAATACGGTCAGCGCCGCTTACTCCATTAATCAAGCCGTTCCAGTAATCGGTAACGGTATTGCCTAATGGAGTAAGAGCACCAAGTCCGGTTACTACAACTCGTCTTAATTTCATTCAGAGAAATCCTTATTTCGTGTTGTTTTCGATGTAAGCAATAGCATCGCCTACAGTACCGATTTTTTCTGCCTGATCATCGGGAATAGCAATGTTGAATTCCTTTTCGAATTCCATGATCAGTTCAACGGTATCAAGAGAATCAGCACCCAAATCGTTGGTGAAACTTGCTTCGGGAGTAACTTCGTTCTCATCAACGCCAAGCTTATCAACGATGATAGCTTTAACTTTTGTTGCAATGTCTGACATTTTTTCTCCTTTTTTGGTTTGAGGCTGCAAAGAAACAAATTATTCGAATAGCAAACAAAAGATTTGTTGATTATGC
>LUZO01000082.1 GCA_001603685.1 Bacteroidales bacterium Bact_23 | reverse complement strand
CTACATATGAACTTATTCTTGATTCAATAGGGAAATAAGTTCTAATTGAGGCATTATGTTTACCAACAAAACCATCCTCATCACCGGTGGCACCGGTTCTTTCGGCAATGCGGTGCTTGAGCGATTCCTCGCTACCGACATCGCGGAGATCAGGATCTTCAGCCGTGACGAGAAGAAACAGGATGATATGCGCCATCATTACCATGATGACAAGATCAAGTACTACATCGGCGATGTCCGCGATTACCGCAGCATACGAGACGCCCTCAATGGTGTCGACTACGTCTTCAGCGCAGCTGCGCTGAAGCAGGTCCCCTCCTGTGAGTTCTTCCCCNNAATGCAGGGGTGAAGAAGGTCATCTGCCTCTCCACCGACAAGGCCGCATACCCCATCAACGCCATGGGGGTGAGCAAGGCGATGATGGAGAAGGTCTTTGTGGCCAAGTCCCGTACGGTGAGCGAGGACAAGACCCTCATCTGTGGTACACGGTATGGCAATGTCCTCGCATCCCGCGGTTCTGTAGTCCCCCTCTTTGTGGAGCAGATCAAGGCGGGCAAGCCCCTTACCGTCACCGACCCCACCATGACCCGCTTCATCATGACCCTCTCCGAAGCGGTGGATCTGGTGCTCTACGCCTACGAGCATGCCCATACCGGTGACATCCTGGTACAGAAGGCACCGGCCTCCACCATCGGCGACCTTGCCCTGGCGGTCAGGGAGCTCTTCGGGGCCGACAACGAGATCAGGAGCATCGGCATCAGGCACGGTGAGAAGATGTACGAGACCCTCCTCACCGATGAGGAGTGTGCCCATGCCATCGACCTGGGCAACTTCTACCGGGTTCCCGCCGACAACCGGGACCTCAACTACGACAAGTACTTCACCGATGGCAATGGCACCCGTACCACCCTCACTCAGTTCAACTCCTCCAATACAACCCTTCTCACCGTAGAGGAGATCAAGGAGAAGCTCCTCACGCTTGCCTACATCCAGGAAGAGCTCAAGCAATACAAAGAGAGCAAAGCCCGATGAAGATCCTCATCACCGGCTCAAGCGGCTTCATCGGACGGAACCTCACGGCAGAACTGAAGAGCCGGAACGTACACGAGCTCTTCCTCTACGATGTGGATACCAACGAAGAGCTCCTTGACCGCTATGCCAAGGAGTGTGACTTCGTCTTCCACCTGGCCGGTATCAACCGGCCCAAGGACGAGGCTGAGTTCCTTGAGGGCAACCGGGACTTCACCGCAATTCTTCTGCAGAAGCTCAAGGAACATGACAACAAGGCCCCCATCCTCGTTTCCTCCTCGGTCCAGGCCGAGCTGGACAACCCCTATGGCAGGAGCAAGAAGGCGGGGGAGGAGCTGCTCATAAAGTATGCAGAAGAGAATGGCATCAATCTCTTCCTCTACCGCCTTCCCAATGTCTTCGGCAAATGGTCACGGCCCAACTACAATAGTGCCGTGGCAACCTTCTGCCACAATATAGCCCGGGACCTTCCCATCCAGGTCAATGACCCCAATACAGTTTTGAGACTTGTCTATATCGATGATGTGCTCTGTGAGTTCATCAACGCCCTGGAAGGGAAGGTGGTACGGGAAGATGGCTATTGCATCATCCCCACCGTCCATACGGTGACACTGCAGACCATCGTGGACCTCCTGCACTCCTTCAAGGAGAGCAGGAGCACCCTCTCGGTTCCCAATATGAGGAACGCCTTCGAGAAGGCGCTCTACTCGACCTACCTCTCCTTCCTCCCCGAGGATGGCTTCAGCTACACGCTGAAGATGAACTCGGATCCGCGGGGTTCGTTCACCGAGATCATACGCACTGCAGAGCGTGGCCAGTTCTCGGTGAACATCTCGAACCCCTCCATCACCAAGGGCAACCACTGGCACCACACGAAGAACGAGAAGTTCGTGGTGGTGCAGGGGGAGGGTGTCATACGGTTCAGGAAGATAAATACAGAAGAGGTCATCGAGTACAAGGTATCGGGGTCCTCGATAGAGGTGGTGGACATCCCCCCGGGGTACACCCACACCATAACCAATGTTGGTGAGGGTGAGCTGGTCACCTTCATGTGGGCCAACGAACCGTTTGACCCCAACAACCCCGATACAATCTACGAGGAGGTGTGAGCGATATGAGCGACAAGATGAAGGTCATGACCATCCTCGGCACGAGGCCTGAGATCATCCGCCTCAGTGCCACCATAAAGAAGTGCGACCGGTACTTCGACCATATCCTGGTCCACACCGGACAGAACTGGGACTATACGCTCAACCAGGTCTTCTTCGAGGACCTGGGGCTCAAGGAGCCCGACTACTACCTGGACAGTGTGGGCAAGGACCTGGGCGAGACGATGGGCAACATCATAGCGAAGAGCTATGAGGTCATACAGAAGGAGAAGCCCGATGCCGTCCTCATCCTGGGGGATACCAACAGCGCCTTGGCCGCCATCAGCGCAAAGAGGCTGAAGGTACCCATCTTCCACATGGAGGCGGGCAACCGCTGTTGGGACTGGAACGTCAGCGAGATGATCAACCGGAAGATCGTTGACCACATCAGTGACATAAACCTGCCCTATACCGAGCATGCGAGACGATACCTTCTATCAGAAGGCTTGGATGGCAAGACGATCTTCGTCACCGGCTCCCCCATGCGGGAAGTGCTCGATGACCATATGGATAAGATCGACAGCAGTGATATCCTCGATACGCTCAATCTAGAGAAGAACAACTACATCCTCGTCTCCGCCCATAGGGAGGAGAACATAGACAACGAGGAGCACTTCCTCTCCCTGATGACCTCGCTCAATGACATAGCGGAAGCATACAAGATGCCGGTCATCTACAGCACCCATCCGAGGAGCCGGAAGTTCATCGAGCAGCGGAACTTCGTGTTCCATCCGAATGTAAGAAGCCTGAAGCCCTTCGGCTTCCTCGACTACAACAAGCTGCAGAAGGAGAGCTACTGTGTGCTCTCCGACAGTGGGACACTGAGTGAAGAGTCCGCCATGCTCGGCTTTGCAGGGGTTCTTATAAGGACAAGCACCGAACGGCCGGAGGTCTTGGACAAGGGGACCATTGTGGTGGGGGGTATCACAACAAAGGATATCACCCAAGCTCTGGATATGGCAGTCTCGATGAGAGACAACCAGGAGCGGACAGCAATGCCACAAGATTACTTGGACGCCAATGTATCAACCAAGGTGGTGAGGATCATCCAGAGCTATGCGAAGATCGTGGATCTGACGGTGTGGAATAAGCGATGAGAGTACTTGAAATCAATTCAGTGTGTGGTACTGGAAGCACTGGTCGTATAGCCTGTCAAATCGCAGATGTTGTAGTTCAAAATGGAGGTGAAGCGACTGTTGCGTATGGACGAGATTATTATGAAAAGGGATGCAATGTTCCTACCTATAGGATTGGATCAGACACCGGTGTTAATATTCATGCAGGGTTGTCTCGTATAACAGATAGGCAAGGCTTTTATTCAAAAAGAGCAACCCGTAAACTGGTTGCATTTATTGAAGATTATAATCCTGATGTAATCCATTTACACAATATTCATGGATATTATCTCCATCTTCCGACTCTTTTCAATTTTCTAGCAGTTTACGATAAACCGGTTGTATGGACTCTTCATGATTGTTGGGCATTTACAGGCCATTGTGCGCATTTTGACTATATTGGCTGTGATAAATGGAAGACGGGATGTTATCAATGTCCACAGAAGCGCAAATATCCAGCCTCATTTGTTTTGGATCAATCAAAACGAAACTGGAATGAAAAAAAGGAATTGTTCACCTCAATACGAGATATGACCATTGTGACTCCATCACAGTGGTTGGCTGATTTGGTGAAGGAATCATTCCTGCAGAAATACCCAGTGAAGGTGATTCACAATGGTATTGATTTGTCTGTATTCAAACCAACACCATCAACATGGAAAGAAGATCATGGTATCAATAAGCCTATAGTAATGGCCTGTGCAGCTGCTTGGGGTCAACGAAAAGGCTTTAAAGATGTTCTGAAGATTGCAGATTTATTGCCTGAATACCAGATAGTAATTGTAGGCATATCGAAAAATCAAGCGGATTCTCTTCCTGAGGACATTATAGGGATTCAACGGACAGAGAATGTGAATGAATTGGTACAGATATATAGTGCCGCAGATGTATTTATTAATCCAACATATGAAGATAATTTCCCTACAACAAATCTCGAAGCTTTAGCATGTGGAACTCCTGTAATTACCTATAAAACGGGAGGAAGCCCAGAGAGCGTTGATAGGAATTGTGGAGTAGTTGTTGATAAGGGGAGTGTAGAGAGATTGGCTCAGTCGGTTAGGGAAATCACTAGTGGATCAGTAATCTCTCGTACGGATTGTTTAGAAAAATCAACGGATTTTGATAAAGGGGAAAAGTTTGAAGAGTATCACCGTTTGTTTGAAGGAAACAGAGAATAACCAATGAACGAGGTTCAGCAAAAATTGACTGAAATGCTAGGATGGTTCCATGGTTATTGTGAGGCATCAGGCCTAAACTATTATATTATCGGTGGAACTTTGTTAGGCGCTATTCGCCATAAAGGTTTCATTCCTTGGGATGATGATATCGACATTGGTATGCCGCGGAATGATTATGAGCGATTTATTTCGATAATAGGGCAAGATAATAATGGCAGGTATGTTGCTGAATACCCTGGTGCAAATAATCAACATATTTATCCATTTTGTAAGCTATATGATACATCTGTCTCTTATACACATCTG
>LUZO01000081.1 GCA_001603685.1 Bacteroidales bacterium Bact_23 | reverse complement strand
CTGATATGGATACCTTTTTATGTACAATCATTGTTCAGAAGGCGTAAATTACGTAAAAAAAACGAAGCCGCTACATTTTTCGGGACTATATCTTTTTTTGAGGAGTTTTGCGGTATAATTCGTCAGGTTTTCAGGCTACTTCGGCTGTTCCGGCACGAAGAGGTCTATCTGATAGCGATTTTCAGGGCTGAACTGCGTGAGTCATGAACTGAGGGGCGAAATTGCTGATTTGTTCATTTGTGTTACTTTTGTGCAATCAAAATTCGGGAGCATGAAAGTATTTAAGTTTGGCGGGGCATCTGTTAAGGATTCGCCATCGGTAAGAAATATGGCTAAAATCCTTTCCCGGTTTGAGGGAGATAGGCTGTGCGTGATTATTTCGGCCATGGGAAAAACTACCAATGCGCTTGAAAAGGTTGCAGATGCCTGGATAAAGAGTGATATTCACGCCATCGGGCTACTGAATGAAGTTGAAGCCTACCATCTTGCTATCTCATACGAACTTGACGGAGCTGGAGCGGAACAAATAAAATCGATTGTACAAGGAATCAGGATGTTACTGCAATCTGCCCCACCCGATCTGTACGATGCCGCTTACGATTTGATTGTTTCGAATGGCGAACTGATGTCAACTGCCATTGTGAGTGATTTTCTGAATCTGAGTGGCATTACCAACCAGTTGCTGGATGTACGCAGGGTGCTGATTACCGATGATTCGTACCGCAACGCACGGATCTATTGGCAGGAGAGCATCGCAAAAATTAAGGCGGCTTTCGATGAGTCAAATCCCGGACATTTTGCACCGGTAACCATAACCCAGGGATTCATCGGCAGCAGTGCCAACGGCCATCCGGTAACTTTGGGCAGGGAAGGATCTGATTTCAGTGCGGCAATTTTCGCCTATGCACTCGATGCCACACAAATGATTATCTGGAAGGATGTTCCCGGTGTGTTGAATGCCGACCCTCGTTATTTCAGCAATACGGTACTGCTCGACAAGATTTCATACCGCGATGCCGTTGAGCTTGCCTATTTCGGCGCTTCGGTTATACACCCCAAAACAATTCAACCGCTGCAAAACAAAAGTATTCCGCTGTATGTGAAATCGTTTGAGCAACCAGACGAAAACGGAACACTGATCCACAATTTCGACAACCAACCGCTGAAAACACCCTGTTACATCGTTAAACAAAATCAGGTGCTGATTTCAATTTCGGCAACCGATTTTTCATTCATCGCCGAAGACGGATTACATACCATTTTCGGGCTACTTTCAAATCTGGGCATCCATATCAATCTTATGCAGAACTCAGCCATCAGTTTTTCGATCTGCACCGACGATAATGAGGATAAGCTGAACCGGTTGTTCAGGGCGCTGAGCGGCGATTTCAGAGTTAAATACAACCGTGGCCTGGAACTGATTACCATACGCTACTACAACAAAAAAACCATTGATGCCATTGTTAACAAAAGGGAGATCTATCTGGAACAAAAAAGCAGGCTTACCGTTCAACTGGTTGTTGATGCAGCGGGAAAACCGGCAAAACAATGACTCCTGCATGGCAGCCAACCGATAAATACCCTGAAAAAACGGGGATTTACGGCTAAATATTTATTTTTGTCAATTATTCCATTGCATAACTATGAGCAGTTCATCCGAAAAAAAATCCGGCTTCAGGTCATTTCCCCGCAATTTCTGGACAGTCATCATCATGGAGTTCTTCGAAAGAGGCTCTTATTACGGTGTAATGTCGGTGTTATCGGTCTATCTGGTTCTGAATACCGGCGATGGCGGCCTGGGATTCAGCAAAGAGAGCGTAGGAGTTATTAAAAGTACCATTACGCCCCTGCTCTACCTGTTACCCATTCTGGCGGGAGCGATAGCCGACCGCTTTGGATACCGCCGTACGCTGATGATGGCTTTCATTGTCATGAGTGCCGGCTATTTCTTTACCAGCCTCTCCACCTCCTATACCCTTGTTTTTATGAGCCTTATTCTGATGGCGATCGGAGCCGGATTTTTCAAACCGGTGATTTCGGGAACCATTGCACGGGTAACGGATGAGAGCAACTCGGGGCTGGGATTTGGAATTTTCTACTGGTCCATCAATTTAGGGGCATTTATCTTTCCGCTGATTCTGGTACCGTATCTGAAAGGGATAGGCTGGAATTACATATTTATCATGGCTGCCGTGGGTACCGGCTCCATGCTGCTGCTCAATATCTTTGTCTATAAGGAGCCGCCCCGGCCCGAAAGCACAAAACCGCTGAAGGAGGTACTGAAAGGCATTCTGCTGGTGCTGAAGGATTACCGCTTTGTACTGATGATTGTCATCTACAGCGGTTTCTGGATTCTGTACTTTCAGATGTTCGATACCATTCTGTGGTATCTGAAGGATTATATGGATATGACGCCGGTGAACAAAGCCGTAAACAGCTTTCTGGGATTGTTTGTCGAAAACCCCAACTGGCAGTTTGATGCAGAGCATGTTACGGTAATCAATGCAGGGGCAATCATCCTTCTTCAACTGGTTATCTCCTCAATCGTAAAAAACGCCCCGCCCCTTTCAACCATGATTACAGGCATCGCCTTGGGTACCATTGGAATGGGTATTCTGGCCATTTCAACCTATGCCTGGGTGTTTGTTACCGGACTGATTATATTTTCCATAGGCGAGATGACCGCCCACCCGAAATTTATCTCCTACATCGGACTGATTGCCCCGCCCGATAAAAAGGCGCTTTACCTGGGCTACTCCTTCCTTTACGGAGTCATCGGCAGCGGCATTGGCGGCATACTCGGCGCCACGCTTTATGTGAAATTTGTGGACGGCATGGGACGCCCCGGGCTGCTTTGGTTTATCTTCAGTATGATAGGCGTGGCCACCATTATCGGGCTGCTGTTGTATAACCGCTACCTGAAGCCCAGGCAATAAAGATCACCTTAGGTTCAATTTCATTTGCAATAAAATGGTTCTCACGCAGAAAAGGACCTCACTGTAAAGTTCAAGGTGTATTTCTATAACAGTCAGTAATTTAACCGTTAAAATAACCCTCTTTAGCTTTACTGCATCCGATCTTACCATAACCTGATTTACTCAGGGCGCGATCAGCAGTTTACCGCCGGTGGTTCCTGCAGGTTCCCGCAATCTGTAGAAATAAACGCCAGGCTTTGCCCCTGCCGGCTCCCAAACGACTTTCACGCTATTGGCAGGCATCTCTGCAACCGTTCTTCCGGCAATGTCGGTTATGGTTATTGTGTGCTGGTCTAATA
>LUZO01000080.1 GCA_001603685.1 Bacteroidales bacterium Bact_23 | reverse complement strand
AATAATATTAAGCAAATGATGTAAAACACAAATCAACTGACAAAATCACTGAAAATAAATCAGAAAGACCTGTTATTGAATATGAGATATCCAAATTTAAAGAAGAATGAAAAGGGCTTATTTTCTCCGTAATAATAGTTCAGATCGACACTGAGTGGCCCGGCGGGCGATTTATATACCAGTGATGCGCTACCCGTGGGATAAACATATAATTTATCGGCGCTCACTGCCTTACGGGTAAGGTGATCCTGCTTTATGGCTTTCAGCGGAACAAATACAAATCCTTCGAGCCTGAAATCAATATTTTTCCGCAGCTCTACTATGCCTTTTGGCCCTGCCGCAATAAACTTGTATGCCCTGAACTGAGGCATATATCTGATAATTGCTTCGGGAAAAGGCTGGAATGCCTTTGCCACCAGAACACTGGAGGCATAATTGCTAAAATAACTCTGTGAAGAATAAAAAGCCTGCGCATACAAACCAAGCGTCCATGCCCCTCGGTTATAGAAGTAATTTTCGTAAATGACGCCAAACTGAAGCCATGAATGATTGTTGGTTACTTTACTTTTAAAAGGCGCCGTATTTCCCGGTACAAACGACTCTTTCCCGGTAACATACCGCATCTCGATGCTGAGCTTCATACCCCGGCTGGCATATTCACGGTGATTCAGCGAGTTAAAATCAATCAGAATACCCGGAGTTAAATAGTTAAAGGTGGTTTTATCAAGGGTATCGTGTCGGGAATAGAAGTTTGACTGGAAGTAATTGTTCCGGTCGTGGCCCGAAGTAAGCTCAATGGAACCTACTCCCCTGTCAGACAGCGGGATACCTGCCGAAAAGGTGAAAAAATGTTCGTTTTCAATCTGATAGAATGGGTCTTCATCCTCAAAGAAATAGGTTTTGGTTTTAAAGTGGTTGAATTTATTGAAGATGTATCTGCCTTTCAGGTAAAACGGAGTTGTTCTGGCATAGTCAATCCTGCCTTCAAGCAAACCGGAGTTATAGAATCGCCCGAAATAAGCATTTGCCCTGGCCTGATATGAAACCCGCGTCCAGTAATTATACAGTATCTGAAGAAACAACTCATTTACCGAACTCGAGGTAACCGCCCCTCCAACATTGGTAATCACCTGATTTTCGCGTTGAAAATCCAGATTAAGATCATACAGCTTTTTTCCGGGATCGTACACAAGTTGAGGGTAGATGTAATTAATCCGTCCTTCGGAAAAAAGCTTGAAATAGCCCGGCTTCACAACCTCAAGCGGAATACCCGTTGCAGCCTCAGAGCCGTTTCGCCTGGTTTCCAGAGCATTAAACCCCAATAGCTTATTTACATACCCGAACTGTCCGTTTTTCAATCCCTTTGCATTAAGGTCGCCGATAATCAGGGGCGGTTTTTTGCTGTTGAAGGCGGCACGACGCTGATCAAACTCCTGCTTACTCACTTTTTCAACCACAAACTTGCGGATTTCATCCAGTTTCCTTTTTGTCATCAGATAGCCCGAATCAATTATGGCCGGAGTATGGCTGAAGTCAATCACATTTACCTGGGGAACATCCGGTCTGATCATCACGCTGTTATCGCAAATCACCGAATACTCCTGTTTTTGCATCAGCATATTCTGCAGTTGCGAAACGATATCGTCATCTTTCGCTTCGGTATAATTGGCAGCCACCACGCTCCCGATAATGATATCGGGAAAGAACTCCTCATACATCACATCGGAGGGGAAATTATTATACATGCCCCCGTCAAAAAGCAGCCTCTTGTTAATTCGTATCGGTCTGAAATAGAAAGGAAATGTCATTGAAGCCCTCACGGCACTTCCCAGATCACCTTCGCGCAGGGTTACCGGTTCAATCCTGGAAACATCGGATGCCATACATCTGAAAGGAACCATCAGGCTGTCGAAATTGTATCCGGCCGCTGCTCCCGCCGATGAAAATATTTCCAGAAATGCGAAATCCATCATTACCGGCGATACAATATTGGAGGGGATTGAAGGGGTAATCAGTGAATCAATTTCAAATTTCAGATCCACCCACGCCGGTGTCTGGTCAGGCTTCTTAAAAAGATAGCCGTATTGTTCATCAACTTTTCCCGAAACCCAGACCTTGAATTCATCGGATTGAATAATCGCCTCCATTTCATCGGGCGAATAGCCGGATGCGTACAATGCGCCGATAATCGCACCCATTGAAGTGCCCGCCACATAATCAATCGGAATACCTTCCTCCTCAAGCGCCCTGATAACTCCGATGTGCGCCACTCCCTTGGCTCCTCCGCCGCTCAATACCAGCCCGACCTTCTGGGCCGAAAGCTGGAAGCCCGAAAAGAGAGTAAAGAAAAGTATCAGTAAAAAGTTAACAATACGCATAAATAATAAGCGAGAATTAAAAACCTGCAATCCTTCAATAACCGAACTCCGGGTGGCATCCGGTTTCTGAAACCGCTTTCAACAATCTGACAACCATCCTGCCGTATCTCTCAGGAAGCTTCAAAAAACAAGCATTCTATTTCCGGTACAGCCGGGTATAAATATAGCAAAAAAAACGGCCGGACAAGCCATCAGGCAAAATCCGGCCGAAAAATATCTGCTTATTGATACAGACATCCGGCCCGAATAAAGGAACTGCCGGGAACCCGTTATTACCGGGCTTTTCTGCCGTCAGTTACCCCTATTAACGAATGAATGCATCAATTGTTTTATATGTCCGGTCAGATTCTGTCCAGGCCCTGTTTCAGGTCTTCCAGCAAATCCTCAACATCTTCAATACCAACCGAATATCTGACAAGGCCGTCGGTAATTCCGGCCTTCAGCTTGGCGTCGTGGCTCACTTTTGAGTGAGTCATCGATGCCGGATGCTGAATCAGTGTTTCAACCCCGCCAAGCGAAACGGCCAGAATGGCCACCTGCACATTGTTCATCAGCACTTTACCGGCCTCAAGCCCGCCTTTCAGTTCAAAGCTGATCATTGAGCCAAATCCGTGCATCTGTTTTTTAGCGAGTTCATGCTGAGGATGCGATTCCAGTCCCGGATATTTCACCCATTCCACTTTGGGGTGCGCCTCCAGGAAACGGGCAATCTGCATGGCACTCTGCTGCGAGCGCTCCACGCGGATTCCAAGGGTTTTTATTCCCCTGAGAACCATGTATGCCTGATGCGGGTCCATATTGCATCCGAGGTTTATCATCATGCTGCGCAGCTTTTTCCCAAGTTCTTTCTCCCTGGTTACAATCATACCGGCAACAATATCGGCGTGGCCGTTCAGAAATTTGGTCATTGAGTGGAACACGGCATCGGCGCCCAGTTCAAGCGGCCGCTGAAGGTAGGGGCTGCTGAAAGTGTTATCCACCACCAGCAATGCGCCATTATCGTGAGCCAGTTTTGCACACGCCTCCAGGTCGGTGATATCCATGGTTGGATTGGCAGGCGTTTCCACATAAATCATCTTTGTATTTGGCCTGATGGCGGCTTTCACCTCATCAATGTTGGCAGTGTTCACATAAGTTGACTCCACGCCAAACCTCGACCAGTGCTGTTCCATAACAACCCTTGAAGGGCCGTAAACCGCTGCCGAACTTACGATATGATCGCCTTTGCTGAGCAACGCCATGTAGAGGGTATTCACGGCAGCCATTCCCGAGCTGGTTGCAATGCCGGTTGAGCCGCTTTCGAGGTCAGCGACCATGGTTTCCAGTGCATGAATGGTTGGATTTCCGATGCGGGTATATATGTAGCCGTCATCTTCGCCCGAAAAGCAGCGCGCTCCGTGATCGGCATCCTTAAAGATAAAGGTTGAGGTCTGGTAAATGGGCACTGTGGCACTTCCAAGCGGATTTTCAAATTCGCCGCCATGAATCATCCGGGAATTCAAACCGAGTTTTTTGTTTTTCATTACTGAGATATTTTAAGAGTTCGTTATTAATAAAGTAATGCAA
>LUZO01000079.1 GCA_001603685.1 Bacteroidales bacterium Bact_23 | reverse complement strand
AATTATCTCTAAATTTATCGCTGTAAAATTCTTTTACACAGCAACAGTCTGCGGGATATTATGCAGCACATTTTGTTATCCGTTTAATGTTAAATCTGGTTAAATCTATCGGACCATGACAAGCAAAGTATTGGCCATTGATGACGACTCCATCATCAGAACATTGATTACAAACAGCCTGACAAAGGCGGGCTACGAAGTTATTACCGCCAGCGATGGTGAGTCGGGGCTTCAGATGGTAACCCAACACAAACCCGACATCGTGGTGACCGATTACCAGATGCCCGGCATATCGGGGTTGGAGTTATTATCAGAGTTAAAACGCTCTCACCCCGGAATACCGGTAATAGTCCTTACGGCTCACGGAGATGTTGCTCTGACTATAAAATCAATACAAGCCGGGGCATACGATTTTATAGAGAAACCTCTACAGATACAGGAACTTCTTCAGATTATCCGGAACGGAATTGAAATATCACATCAAAGCCGAAGTCTGGCCGAGACGATTAAACCAGAAATCAGAAAAACGCTGGAAGACAACCTGCTGGTGGGTAAAACCCCTGAGATGCGCGAGATTTTCAAAAATGTAGGGCGGGTTTCACTCAGCAAGGTAAACACCCTGATTACCGGCCAGACCGGAACCGGCAAAGAGCTGATTGCAAAGCTGATCCACTACAGCGGAATTACCCGTGAACATCCATTTGTGGTGGTAAACTGCTCGGTAAATGAAGAGATACTTGAAAATGAGCTGTTTGGCTATGAAAAAGGAGCTTTCCTGGGTGCTACCACCGGGAAGAAAGGAAAGTTTGAACTTGCCGGTGAAGGCAGCATTTTTCTGGATGATGTTTCGGAACTGAGCGATGCCATTCAAACCCGGATTCTTAGAACACTTCAGGAACTCGAATTCGAAAAGCCCGGAAGCGACACCCTTATACCTCTGAATGCCAGAATCATAGCCGCAACCAATAAAGATCTGGAAGAGATGGTGAAAAATGGACAATTCCGGAAAGAGCTCTATTACAGGCTGAAAGTATTCACCATTTCACTCCCTCCGCTGAAAGATCGTAAAAATGACATCGAAGAGCTGGTGAAGCACATCATGCAGAAGCTAAACCGCAAGCTGAACAAGAAAGTGGTTAAGATCGGAGCCGGGGTAATGGAAATGTTAAATAATCACGACTGGCCCGGAAATGTCAGGGAACTGGAAAACACCCTGATGCAGGCAATGATTATGACGCGAACCGATGTACTTGAGAAAGAGCATATTGTATTACTTAATGTATCACCTCCGTCAAACGACGAGCAGTTCGAACTGGTCTCCATTGCCGCCGTGGAAAAGGTACACATCCAGAAAGTGCTTGACAGGGTCCGCTGGAATAAGGTGGAAGCCTCGCGCATACTGGAGATTACCCGCCCCACCCTGAACGCAAAAATTGCCAAATACGGCCTGAAACCAAGTTAAGCGTTTGGCCTGAAACCATTGCCGCAAACGGTGAGCCGTCTTTTTAACCATTGGGTACCGGAAGATAATCAGAGCATCTTCTGCCGGGCACGGTGTTTCAGAAAGAAGAAAGCCGGCTTTTATGACTGATGGCAGCTCCTGAAACGAAGAAGCCATACTCCATCGATCTGTATGCTATCAACTGCGCGCAACACAGGTAAAACCCGGTTTCTATCCTGTCAGTGCAGGACTGTTTATTCCATCCGGAAAATTAAATTCGGGAAATTTAACAAAACCCCTTGTTAAATCGTTTATCCTCAGTATGTTTACACGATGAAAGCGAATGCTTCATCGTTTTTACAATATACTGACTATCAACCTTGTATAATTAATTCTATAAATAAATAAACAATTAAAACCCAATGATTATGGAAAGAGTGAACGGAAAAAACATCCTTGGCCTGAACGGAGCGGGGAGAATTGGCAAGCTTACCCTTTGGAACCACATTCTGAACAAGCACTTTGGCGGCATTGTTGTCAATGTTGGCCGCGGTGTTGGTAAAAACCTGGATGCTTTGCTCCATAACATACAGAACGACTCCACCTATGGGTCACTCAATAATTTCCTGTACGGACATTCCGGCAAGAAATGCGAAATTAAGATGATTGACAGTGCACAGAATCTGGTGGAGATTGACGGTATTCCCGTAAAATTTCTGCAAACTGCACGCAATCCGCGCGATATAAACTGGGCGGCAGAGAATGTTAGGCTGGTGGTTGACTGTACCGGTGCATTCCTCGACCCGACTGTTCCCGCCGACAATGCAAAGGGAAGCCTTCGCGGACATCTGGAAGCCGGCGCCGAGAAAGTGATTGCCAGCGCACCATTCAAAATCAAGGACTCAACCCAGAAAATGCCGGCCGATGCCAATATGATGGTCTATGGCATCAACCACCTGGAATTTGATGCAAGGAAACACCATATTCTTTCAGCGGCAAGCTGCACTACCACCGGATTGTCGCACATGATGAAGCCGCTGCTGGATACGCCCGAAACCTCTACCATCCTCACTGCTTCCATGTCAACCATTCATGCAAGCACCAGCACCCAGAGTATTCTGGATTCAGTACCCTCAGCCGGAACCGGCGACCTTCGCAAAAGCCGCTCGGTATTCAACAACATCATTATCACCTCAACCGGAGCTGCAAAGGCGCTCGAGAAGATTATCCCGCAGGTTCAGGAGATCGGTTTTATGGCCGATTCGGTGCGTATTCCCACCAATACCGCCAGCCTTATCATCCTGAATGTTACCTTCCACTCACCCGTAAACGAAATTGGTGAACCGGTGGTAACCCGTGAGTTCCTGAACCAGATTTATAAAACAGCAGCCAACGGTTCACTGGCCGGCCTGCTTGAGTTCAGTGAGCTTCAGAATGTATCGGCAGATATGATCGGACGCCGTGCCGCAGTCGTTATTGAAGGCGTTGAGACCCATACCCGTACCGGCTTTATGACCCTGAATCCCTCTGTTCTGAAGGGCTTCGGCGTTGAGATCCCTCAGGATATAATGATTCCGGTATGCCACGCCAAAATCTTCGGATGGTACGACAATGAGTTTGGCAGCTATGTAAATATGCTTGGCAAACTGACTGAATATGTTGATATGAAGATGTAAACGGCAGCCTGAAAATACCGGAGTGCCGGAGAAGCATGATAAATCAGCGCCCTCCGCGCCAAACCGATTATTTACAGGGCTTTCAAATAAAATCCGCTGATCTGAACAAGGTCAGCGGATTTTTTATGCTTTTATGAATTTCCGGCTTATGCCTGTTTTCCAGCAAAGCAACCCTCCCCTGCTACTGGTTTTCAATTACCAGTTTCTCCACCAAAGCATGGGATTTACTCCTGATGGTCAGAAGGTAAATCCCCGGCTTAAGATTCTGAACCGGAATACCAAAGCCGGCGGTTGTTACCGGAAAAGGGCCGGCAACCGTTCTGCCTGAAAGATCGGTTAGGGTGCATACGGCAGAACCGGATGGGGGACGATTCAGGCTGACATAAACAAATCCCGCAGCCGGATTCGGATATACCTTTATTTCTTCGGTTTTGGCTTCAGGAATTCCGGCGGTGGGGCAATTCCACGCCAGCACATATCCGGCCTGATTATTACTGCCATCCGATCGGAATTTTATGGTAAATGAACTGCCTGTGGTTGAGAGCGATTCGGGGATTTCGGTTCCCGTAAGTGCTGCAAGCAATGGAGCTCCATCGGAGGTGCCATCGTAAATCCACAGCGAATCAAATCCGGCTTCCAGGCTGAGGCTTTCGAAAGTGATAACCAGCGGCCCTTCCCATGCCGAACGGATGGTTTCCACATAAGTTTCATCAGAACCATAACTCCACCATGGCCCGCCGCTGTCGGAAATGGTATCGCTGCAGAGGTCGGCGGGTGGATTGGCGAACTTATTTTCAATCAGTTCCCACAATTCAGTCCGGCCGTTGTCGTAACCCAGTGCCCAGATTCCGATTCCACCGGTTCCCCTGCGGTTAACCAGATCGTATTTCACCCCCAGGCTGCGCACATCATCAAAAAAGCATTGCCGCCAGCCGGTGGTAAAGTAGCTGTAGTAGGGATTGAAGCTTCGGAAATCCCAGTAAAGGTTCTGAGGCGAGTAATAACCACCGCTGTTCGAGCGAATGGCGCTGTAGAGTACGGCGACACCGCTTCCGGTCGTACCTGCCGGCAGGGTGTTTGCCGTTACCGGCCACTCCCGGCCATAATACGGCAGCCCCAGCAGGATTTTTTCGGGAGGTACGCCCACCGACTGGTAATAGGTAAGGGAGCGGTTAACCCCGTAGTTGAAGGCTGAGGTCAGCGGCCAGTAACCCGAAACCGGCCCGGCCATTGAACTGCCGTCCCAGTAAAAATCGTAGGCCATAATCACCACCATATCCAGCCAGGGAGCAATTGCAGGCATATTGAAGGTGTGGTTCCAGTTCACTGCAGGTGCGGCAATGCTCAGCTCAGCTTCCGGCAGAGCAGCATGCAGTGCCTGCGAAAGCAGGGTAATGTAATTTGTCAGCCCCGTTTGCTGTGATGAAGGGACTGCCTCAAAATCAAGATTGATGCCATGTGCTCCTCTTGCAATCAGCATATTGATCAGGTTTCCGGTCAGCGTATTCTGCGCCTGCGGATTACTAAAGAAGGCAGAATGGCCTGAGAAGAGGGTCACGCACAGATGGACCTTCACGCCGTGTGCCAGTGCGGTATCAATTACCGACGCCGTTTCCCAGTTATGGGTAGTGAGGGCATTTCCGGTGGCCGGATCAACTTCGTAGGAGAAATAGCAGAGATCGCTGAGCAGATCCCAGCGATAATTCTTCCAGGCACTTCCTCCCCAGTATGGCTGATAGCCAAACACCCGCTTCTGAAGTCCGGTCTCCCCTGCCCTTGCGGATTCCTCCACTTTGGCATAACCGTGAATGCTGTCCCACTGCGCATCGCTGAGGTTGCCCATGGCGCCGAACCGCGCCGATTGTTCCATGTGTACGGAAATCTGTGCGCTCACAGGAAAAATTAGCGCCATTAATATAAGGTATAGCAGAGATCGTTTCAAAATCATGGTTTTTGTAACAAAGATAAGGTAAAGTAAAACAGAATGCCGGTTCCCTGATCAGGCATCACTTCATAGTACATTATCATAACAAACAAACGGGCTATTGCGTTTACGGATACCATCGTAAAAAAACAGGCTCAAAAGAGTTAACCCTTCAAGCCTGTTTCAGATACGATTTGATTCCGTTTTCAGGACAGTGCCTTAATCAACCAGTGTCATCTCCTGCACCAGATGGCCGGCGCCGGCAAATTTATCGACGATAAAGAGCACATATCGGATATCGGCACTGATGTTGCGGCACTGGTCGGGGTCGTACATCAGGTCGCTCATGGTGCCCTCCCAGTTCCGGTCGAAGTTGATACCGATAAGCTGGCCGTCGGCATTCAGCACGGGGCTTCCGGAGTTGCCGCCGGTGGTATGGTTGCTTGCAGCGAATGCAGTTCGCATGGTTCCGTCGGGTGCGGCATAGCGGCCATAGTCCTTTTTGGCGTGCAGCTCTTTCAGCTTCGGGGCCACCACATAATCCTCCATCCCCAGTCCCTCCTTTTCAAGAATACCTTCGAGGGTGGTGTAATGGCGGTAATAAACGGCATCGCGCGGATAAAAGCCATCCACCTTTCCGTAGGCAATCCGGAGGGTTGAGTTGGCATCGGGATAGAAGCGGCGCTGCGGCTGATATTCCATCAGCCCCAGCATGTAGATGCGCTGCAGGCTGTCGCGGCCGGCGGTAAGCCGTGCCACTCCGGGCTGAATGTTCTTCAGATAATGCTGATAGATGTCTTTAGCCAGGATGAACATCGGGTCGTTTTCGATAAGTTTTGCATTTTTTGGTTTGAAGCCATCGAGTAAGGCCATGGTTCGCTCTTCATTGGCAAAGATTGTTTTCGAGAAAACGGCCTCGGCCCATCTGGCATAGTTCGTTCCATAGGGAATGGAAGCCCTCACCAGCCCCTGCGGCATCCGTACAGCCTCCTGATGGCTGAACCAGTCCTGCATCAGGGCTGAAAAGACACTCTCATCAACCGGACGGTGATAGTTTTTAAAAAATCCGGCCGCAGACAGTTTCAGTTGCGACACCGCTTTTTCAATATCCCCGGGTGATGCATTATCCCTTGCCAGCTCAACCAGCCCCTTAAACGAATAGGCAAAACGGATGGCTTCAACCCCCAATCCGCCTTCAATCAGATAGGTTTCGTCAAGCTTCAGTCCGGACAATTCGGCATAAAGCTTCTCAAATTCAGGGATGATGCGGCCATACTTTGCATTTCTTTCTGGGTTTTCGGATGCCCAGCGGATAAATCCTGTCTCCGACTCCTGCTTTTTGGCAATGGCATCCAGCCTTTTAATGCCGCGGTTTTCGCCCATCATCTTCTTCCAGAAATTGGCCACACCGGCATGCTTTGCCGAATACTGAATCCTGACCAGATCGCTTTCGCCCATGTATCTGTCGAAGATGTCCAATCGTTTGGAACGCAATCGGATGGCAACCGGGTTCGTTTCGCCGGTTATCATTTCTATGGCGAATGAAGGCAGGTACTCCTGAGTGGTTCCGGGGTATCCGAAAACAAAGGTAAAGTCGCCTTTTTCAGCGCCTTTCAGCGAGATGGGCAGATGGTTTTTGGGACGGTAAGGAACATTGTCGGGCGAATAATCGGCCGGCTTATTGTCTTTGTCCGCATAGATGCGGAACAGCGAGAAATCGCCGGTGTGCCGCGGCCACATCCAGTTGTCGGTATCACCGCCGAACTTTCCGATGCTTGAGGGAGGTGCTCCTACCAGGCGAACATCGGTAAACACCTCGGTAACAAACAGATAGTATTCATTTCCGTAATAAAAGGGCTTTACCTTTGCCTTGTAATGGGTGTTTGCAACCGCATCACTCTCAATCTTTTTGATATTCTCAAGGATGCGCGCTTCCCTTTCCGATCCGGCCATATTATCATGCACCCCTTCCAGAGCACGCCTGGTTACATCCTCCATGCGGATAAGCAGCGTAACGCTGAGCCCGGGGTTGGGAAGCTCCTCAGAACGGCTCATTGCCCAGAAACCCGTGGTGAGGTAATCGTGCTCAAGTGAGCTGTGGCGCTGAATCTGGCCGTAACCGCAATGATGATTGGTGAGGATCAGTCCTTCGTTCGAAATGATTTCGGCCGTACAACCGCCGCCAAATTGCAGAATGGCGTCTTTCAGGCTCGATTTGTTGATGCTGTAGATATCCTCGGCGGAGATGCGCATCCCCATGGTCTTCATTTCCGACTCGTTCAACTGTTCGAGCAGGAGCGGAAGCCACATGCCTTCGCCCGGAAACACCGCACGAAGCGACAGAAGGGATATAACCAGTAAAGCAATTAGTTTTTTCATTGAAATGAATTGATCTGTAATCTGTTACAAATAAAAATAATGATAAAAGAAATTCCCG
>LUZO01000078.1 GCA_001603685.1 Bacteroidales bacterium Bact_23 | reverse complement strand
GCTTAATGATTAACAGATTCTGCAGCTAAAAAATATCAATATAGTGTCCGGAGCAAATCTAAAATATTGTATTTGTCGCCGCTAAGCTATACTTAAATAAGTATTTGTACTCGGGAATGAAAATATTAGTAATCCTTCCGCGCTTCCCCTACCCCACCGAAAAAGGTGATAAGTTACGGGCTTATCATCAGCTCAGGATATTGTCACGCCACCATTCCATCATTCTTTGCGCCATCAGCCACAGCAGGGTTGATGAGTCGCAGATAGCAGCGGTGAAACCCTATTGCGATGAAATGATCATCATCCGGATGAACTGGTTTTCGGTTGGCCTGAACCTGATACGGGCATTCTTTAAGGGGTGGCCGCTCCAGGCGGGATTCTATTATTCGGCAAAAGCACACAAGATCATCCGGCTCCTCCTGAAAAGAAAGCAACCCGACCATGTTTACTGCCAGTTATTGCGTACAGCAGCTTATGTCATGGACGAACCTCTGCCAAAAACCATTGATTATCAGGATGTTTTTTCAAAAGGCATTGAAAGGCGCATTCCGCTTTCAGGCTATTTTATGAGGCAGCTGCTGACACTGGAATACAAACGGTTGCTGAAATATGAATCGAAAATATTCGATCATTTCAGGAATAAAACCATTATTTCGAGGCCCGACCGCGACTTCATTCCCCATCCCGGAAGGGATCAGATATTGATTGTTCCCAATGGCGTGGATCATGACTACTTTAAACCTCTTCAGCGTCAACATACGCATGAACTGGTATTTACCGGCAATATGGGGTATCCGCCCAATATCAACTGCGCCGAGTATCTTGTAAAAAAAGTACTGCCCATTATTCATAAAACCAGACCCGGCGTAAAACTGATGCTTGCCGGAGCCTCGCCGCACAACCGCGTTAAAGCGCTGGCATCGGAGTATGTTACCGTAACAGGCTGGGTAGATGATCTGAGAGAATGTTACGCTTCAGCCTCTATATTCCTGGCACCCATGCAGATAGGAACCGGACTGCAGAACAAACTGCTGGAAGCCATGTCGATGCGCCTGCCGTGCATTACCTCTTCGTTATGCAATTATGCCCTGAATGCCATTCCCCAGAAAGAAATCCTGATCGGCGACAGCCCCGAAACGGTTGCCGACCATGTTCTGAAACTGCTGAATGACGACGATTTCAGATACCGGATAGCCAGCGAAGGGCATGAGTTCGTTCTCCGGAACTACAGCTGGGAAGGAGCAACCAGAGGGCTGTTGCAATTAATGACCTGATATTCCGCACATAAAGCAATCAGGATTTGCATATGCAACTCATCATCTTTTTTTTTACTTACAATAAAAAAAATTTAACTTTAGCAACTTAATCTGACGACTCAAAAATTACCTTTGAACAAAACGACAATCAATAAATAAAAGCCTGAATAATGAGATTGACGGGATACCCCTTGCTTCTGCTGCTGTTTCTGATATGTCCCCTCCGGTATGGCTATGCCGAAGGAAATCCGGCTTCAGGCAATGGAGAAGAAAAGGTAGAAACCCGGATTAAGGCGTATGGCGAACTGGCCGCAAAAGATCCGGTTCAGGCGGTACAACAGGCATCTGAACTGCTAAAAAAACTTACGAAAAACGAGGATAAAAAGAACAGAGCCGAAGTACTGAAAATTATAGGCGCCGCCAACTACAATCTCCAAAACGAGCGGTTAGCCCTTGAATACTACGAACAGGCACTGATCCTGTACCGCGAACTGGATGATGATATTGGCGTGGGCAGCATGCTTAACAACATTGGCCTGTTAAGGGAATCGCAGGGCGATTACCGAGGAGCATTGAAGCGGTATGTTGAGGCTGCCAAAATTTTTGAAGACAAGAAAAAGGAAAAATACCTGGCCCTCAGCCTTACCAACATTGGAAATATATACTATACGCTGGGCAGGTATGACAAATCTCTTGAATACCACACCAACGCCCTGAAAATCAATGAAAATATAAAAGACAGCACCGGGTTGTCCATGTCATATAACAACATCGGCAATGTTTACCTCAACCTTCAGGATTATCCCATAGCGCTCGATTTTTACAACAAAGCACTTGCAATTAACAAAACAAAAAACAACCTGTATAGCCTGGCTACCAGCTACAATAACATTGGTCTGGCATATCAGGGAATGGGCGTTATCGACAAAGCGGTTGAACATAACCGCCTGGCACTTGAGCTGTCGCGAAAGACAAACGACCAGATAGGAATGATTCACAGCCTCCTCAACTCGGGCAATATCTATCTGGATAAAGGGAACCTCGATCAGGCACTGATTTACTACAAAGAAGCCCTGAGAATTTCTCAGACGAGTAAGCGGGAGTTTATCCACGCCAATGTCCTGCAAAGTCTTGCCAACCTCTATGTGAAGCGAAACAATCCCGATGAAGCCATAACACTCTTCAACGAAGCGCTTGTTTTTGCAAAAAGCTCTGAATCACTGCTGTTGCTGAACGATATATACAGCGGGCTGGCTGAGGCATGGCAGCAAAAAGGCGAATACAAAAAGGCTTATGAGTTTATGTCGGCCTCAAAAAGCATAGCCGACAGCACCTACAACCTCGAAAACACCGACCGCCTTAACTTGTTGAGGGTAAGCTTTGAATCTGAACAAACCGAACGGGATAATCAGTTGTTACGGCAGCAGAAAATTTACGACGAGCAAAATATCAAACGGCAGACATTAATCCGTAACCTGCTGATTACCATCATTACCATCGTTATCGTATCTTCATTTTTCGTCTTTTCGCTTTATCAGTCGAAGAAAAAGAAAAATATACTGCTTCTCGAGCAAAACGAAAAGATAAACAGGCAGAAGGAAGAGCTAAACCTCTTGTACAGAGAACAATACAAGCTGAACGAAACAAAAAACAAGTTCTTTGCCATTGTTGCGCATGACCTGAAATCACCTTTCCAGTCAATCATGGGATTTTCGGAACTGCTCAGCTCCGAATATGAATACCTGGATGAAATGCAGCGCAGAGAGGCAGCCTACAACATCTTCAAGGTATCAACCGACACCCTCAGGCTGATTGAGAATCTGCTGGAATGGGGCCGCTCACAAAACAAAGGCACTCAGGCGGTATTCAAAACCTTCAATATCAAAGAGCTGATTGACAATACGCTACCGGTATTCAAGCCACAACTGGAGCTGAAAAACATCTCGCTCAATTTCGATCTGCCTCCGATGCTTAAAGCCTGGGCCGATCCCGATATGATTATGACCGTGGTAAGAAACCTGATGTCAAACGCCATCAAATTCACTCCCGTTGGCGGAAATATCACCATCAGCGCCTTCATGGTCAATGATAAGGTTAAGCTCTCCATCAAGGACTCCGGCGACGGCATACCGCCCGAAGTAAAAGCCAAACTTTTCACCCTCGATCCCAAAGTACAGCGCGCCGGTACCATGGGCGAAAGAGGAACCGGCCTCGGCCTCACCCTGTGCCACGAGTTTATGGTGCTCAACCTGGGCTCAATTGATGTGGAAAACCAGACAGGAAAGGGAAGCACCTTTACCGTTTCCATGCTTTCAAAGTATAGGGAAGAGTAAGGAAAAAAGTAAAAAGACTAAAGTAAAAAGGTAGAAGTAATCCGACGGGGCGGAGACAAAAGGAAAAAGACTAAAGTAAAAAGTAAAAAGACTAAAGTAATCCGCTGCGGCGGAGCCGGAGCAATTTTCACTTTTTTATATCCAATTGATTTTCATTGCTTAATAAATAC
>LUZO01000077.1 GCA_001603685.1 Bacteroidales bacterium Bact_23 | reverse complement strand
TGCAAAAAATTAAACACACTAACTTTCATAATAATGTACTGGACTTTAGAACTAGCTTCAAAACTGGAAGATGCTCCCTGGCCGGCGACCAAAGAGGAACTGATCGACTTCAGTATCAGGTCCGGAGCGCCGATGGAAGTTATTGAGAACCTTCAGGAGATCGAAGACGAAGGGGAGGTTTATGAAAGCATCGAAGACCTCTGGCCCGATTACCCTTCGAAAGAAGATTTCTTCTTTCACGAAGATGAATACTAAAAATAAAATGGCCGCTGACAATAAGTCGCGGCTTTTTTATTTATCTGCCAATATTACCTATCAGCCCCGATATTCTTTTTGCCTGCACCAAAAAACGGGCAAATAAGAAAATCCTGTCTGAACCACAAAAAACCGGAGAGGCTTAAAGCATATAAGACACAGATGATCAGTGGGTTTAATCAAACAAATCCTGTACAGGGAAATACAATCCTCAACCAGCCCGGCTCCGGCCTGAGCCCTTCCCCGAAGAAAAACGGGAGAATTACCGGTTTTGACCTTTTACGCCCGATCTCTGCGGTAATATTTTCAGGAAATTAAGCTAACTTTGCAGCAGTTTTGCGCACCTTTGCACATATTTGGCTCAATAGTTGAGCCGGCAGGTGCAAACCAGTTTTCGCAGTGGCATCCCATTGCATAAATAGAACCATCATGCTTTCAATTTTCAAAAAACTCCTCGGTACCAAATCCGAAAAAGACATTAAGGGAATTACCCCCATCCTCAATAAAATAAAGGCTGTTTATCCGGAAATAGAGAAACTCAGCAACGACGATCTTCGGGCAAAAACCGATTATTTCAAAAAGCAGATTGCCGATGCCGTTACCGACAAGGAGAACCAGATAGCCGCCATCCGGGAGCGGATTGAATCCGAACCCGACATGGATATGGACGAAAAGGAAAAGCTGTACGAACAGATTGACCATCTGGAAAAGGATGCCTACAACATTACTCAGGAGGTGCTTAACGACATCCTTCCCGAGGCGTTTGCCGTAATCAAGGAAACCGCCCGCCGTTTCAAGGAGAACGAGGTGATTGAGGTAACCGCCACCCAGTCGGACCGCGACCTGGCGGCAACCAGGGCACATGTTCAGATTGTGGATAACAAAGCCTATTACCACAACCGCTGGACGGCCGGCGGAAATATGATTACCTGGGATATGGTGCATTACGATGTTCAGCTTATCGGGGGTATTGTACTGCATCAGGGCAGAATTGCCGAGATGGCGACGGGAGAGGGAAAAACACTGGTGGCCACCCTTCCGGTTTACCTGAACGCACTTCCCGGAAAGGGAGTGCATGTGGTTACGGTAAACGATTATCTGGCCAAGCGCGACTCGGAGTGGATGGGCGTTTTATACGAATTTCACGGCCTGAAGGTGGATACCATCGACAAACATGAGCCCAACTCGGAAGCCCGCCGCAACGCCTATCTGGCCGATATTACCTTCGGCACCAACAATGAGTTTGGTTTTGATTACCTGCGCGACAACATGACCCGCAACCCCGAAGAGATGGTTCAGCGCCCGCACAACTACGCCATTGTGGACGAGGTTGACTCGGTGCTGATCGACGATGCCCGTACGCCGCTCATCATTTCGGGACCCACGCCCCGCGGCGACAATCAGGAGTTTGAGCAGTTGAAGCCGGAAATCAGAAAGCTGTACGAAGCGCAGCGCAATCTGGTTACCAAACTGCTGGCCGAAGCCAAATCGCTGCTTACCGAGGGCGCTTCCGCCGAAAATGAGAAAGTTGGCGGCGAGCAGCTCTTCAGATCTTTCCGCGGACTGCCCAAAAACAAGGCGCTCATCAAATTCCTCAGCGAACCGGGCATGCGCGCCCTGATGCAGAAAACCGAAAACTTCTACATGCAGGAGCAGTCGAAGAATATGCACATCATCGACGACGAGCTGTTCTTTGTAATTGACGAAAAAAATAACACCGTAGAACTTACCGAGAAAGGCATCGACCTGATTACCGCTTCGTATGCCGATCCGAAATTCTATATTCTTCCCGATATCGGCGCTGAAATTGCCGAACTGGAAAAATCGGGTCTGAATGAAGAGGAAAAACTTGAAAAAAGGAACGAGCTGATGCGCGATTACTCCGTGAAATCGGAGCGGGTACACACCGTAAACCAGCTGCTGAAAGCCTATACCCTGTTCGAAAAGGATGTGGAGTATGTGGTGATGGACAACAAGATTAAGATTGTTGACGAGCAGACCGGCCGTATCCTTGAAGGACGCCGCTACAGCGACGGACTGCATCAGGCCATTGAGGCGAAGGAAAATGTAAAGGTGGAAGCCGCTACCCAGACTTACGCCACAGTTACCCTGCAGAACTATTTCAGGATGTACAGCAAACTGGCCGGCATGACCGGTACCGCCGAAACCGAAGCCGGCGAGTTCTGGGACATCTATAAGCTGGATGTGGTGGTTATTCCCACCAACCGCCCCATTGCCAGGGACGACCGCGAGGATCTGGTGTACAAAACCAAAAGAGAAAAATTCAATGCAGTGGCCGAAGAGGTGGTCAGCCTGATTGGCCAGGGAAGGCCGGTGCTGGTGGGTACCACATCGGTAGAGACTTCGGAGCTGCTCAGCCGCATGCTTACCATCCGCAAAATTCCGCACAATGTACTGAATGCCAAGCTTCACCAGAAAGAGGCCGACATTGTGGCCGAAGCCGGTCAGCCGGGAACGGTAACCATCGCCACCAATATGGCAGGCCGTGGTACCGACATCAAGCTGGGCAAAGGGGTGAAAGAGGCAGGGGGACTGGCCATCATCGGTACCGAACGCCATGAGTCGCGCCGTGTTGACCGCCAGCTTCGCGGCCGCGCCGGCCGTCAGGGAGACCCGGGAAGCTCGCAGTTTTTCGTGTCGCTTGAAGATGACCTTATGCGTATGTTCGGATCGGAGCGTATCGCCAAAGTAATGGACCGCCTTGGCCTGAAGGAGGGCGAAGTGATTCAGCACTCTATGATCACCAAATCCATTGAACGGGCGCAGAAGAAGGTAGAAGAGAATAACTTCGGCGTGCGTAAACGGCTGCTTGAATATGACGATGTAATGAACTCGCAGCGTGAGGTAATCTACCGCAAGCGCCGCCATGCCCTTTACGGAGAGCGGCTTGCCGTGGACATCTCCAACATGCTGTACGATGTTTGCGACAGCATTGTTGCCAACCATCAGGAAGACGGCGATTATGAAGGTTACAAAATTTCGCTGCTGAAAACGCTTGCCGCCGATCCCGGAATCAGTGAACATGAGTTCATGTCGGGAAACAGGCAGAAGATCACGGATGATTTGTTTGACAGGGTTTACAGCAATTACAAAACCAAATGCGATCACCTGGCACAGCGCGCCTATCCGGTAATCAAAGATGTTTTTGAGAACCATCCGCGCTACGAAAACATTGCCGTGCCCATCACCGACGGCCTCAAATCGATGCAGGTGGTGGCCAACCTCCAGAAAGCGTACATAGACAAGGGCCGTGAAGTTACCCTGGCCATCGAGAAAGGCGTTACCCTGGGCGTGATTGACGATGCCTGGAAGGATCACCTGCGTGAAATGGACGAACTGCGCAACTCGGTGCAGAATGCCACCTACGAGCAGAAAGATCCGCTGCTGGTTTACAAATTCGAATCGTTTGAGCTGTTCAAGCAACTGATTCAGAAGGTAAACCGCGACATCACCTCATTTATCATCAAGGCCAACCTACCGGTACAGGAGCCGTCGCAGGTGAAAGAGGCGCATCTGCCCAGGCGAAGCGACACCAGCAAGCTGAAAGAGGAGCGCACCGACCTGCTGAGCCAGGCCGGACGCACTTCGCAGCCGCAGGTTACCGCTCCGGTCAGGGTAGAAAAGAAAGTGGGAAGAAATGATCTGTGCCCCTGCGGAAGCGGAAAAAAATATAAAAACTGCCACGGCCGCGAAGAATAGCCGTTACGGTTTGCTGACCATATTTTGCTCATTCACACTAAAATTGAAATGAAAAGACTCCTTTCACCTGTTTTTACTGCCCTGCTGCTTATCAGCCTCATACCGGCACAACCAAAAGCACAGATCGCCTACAGCCCGTTCCTCGATTCGCTGATTCAGCTGTCGGATTTCAATACCATCGATACCCAGATCAGGGAGCTTACAGGCCATCTGCCGGTGGTTGTTGACGGAGTTCCTACCACCATCCAGTCGAGGTATTACCAGCATGAAGACAATGCCAAAGCGGCAAAGTTTATCCGGGACAAGTTCATTGAATACGGCTATACGCCTGAAATTCAGACTTTCAACAACGGAAGGGGCGAAAATGTGATTGCCACCAAAACGGGCACCAAATACCCCGACAAGGAGTACATCATCTCCTGCCACTACGACAATATGCCCTCGGGACCGCGGGCACCGGGTGCCGACGACAACGGATCAGGAACGGTGGCAGTACTTGAGGCGGCCCGCGTACTCAGCCCCTTCGAGTTCGACTACACCATCCGCTTTATCGCATTCGACGAAGAGGAGATCGGGCTGGTGGGAAGCTATGTGTATGCGCAGCGCGCCAAGCAACAGGAACGAACAATTCTTGGCGTACTGAATCTGGATATGATTGCCTGGGATTCCGACAACGATTTTGAGTATTCCATTGCCACCAACAACATATCACAGGCATTTACCAACGATTTTATCCGTACAACCGCCTACTATCAGCCGCAGCTGAATCACAACTTCTACTATACCACAGCCAGCGACCATGCTTCATTCTGGCAGTTCGGCTACCCCGCCATCCTGGCCATTGAAGACTGGTATGATTTCAATGAATATTACCACACCCCCGCCGATGATGTGGACAAGCTGAACATGCCCTACTTCATTGCCTTTGTCAGGGCTTCCATTGCCAACATTGCCGCGCAGGGGTGGGACCACCGTTTCCATTTCACGCACGAACCGGTGATTTCGGGAAATTCTACGGAAGACCGTGAGGCAGTGCTTGTGGTCAGCGGTTCGCATCCGGTAAATACCACCGCTTATCCGGCAAGGCTCTATTATTCGGCAAACGGGTCGGGTTTCGATTTTGTAAACCCATACAGAACAAGCGGCGATTCGCTGTTTTTTATAATTCCCGGCTTTGCCTTCGGAACCGAGGTAAATTATTATTTTGCAGTTCAGGATGAGCTGTCACGCCTCACCGCCACCTATCCTTCAGGAGGATCGGGCATCAATCCGCCGGGCACGCAGGCGCCTGAAACATTCTTCAGTTATCAGATCGACAATATCTTTCAGGTTAACAATTGCTCGCCCGCCACTCCCCTTGCCCTCAGCGATCCGGGAAACACCTATGACATCATATATATTACCACAAATGGCACCGTGGAGGATGTGAATGTGGCCATGAACATCACCCATACCCGTACCGGCGACCTAAGGCTTATACTGACCGGGCCCACCGGCACCTCCGTTGTGCTGAGCAACCGCATCGGCGGCAACGGGCAGAATTACACCAACACCGTTTTCGACGACGATGCCGAACTTAAAATTACCGAAGGCCAGCCGCCCTATACAGGCAGTTTCAGGCCCGAAATGGCGCTGGAGGCTTTTAACGGGAGCAGAGTATCGGGCGACTGGCAGCTTCGCATCAACGACGCTACTTCCGGAAATTCCGGTACGCTGGACAACTGGTGCCTGCATATCCTCTACCGCGACCACAACACGGGAGTGAACGGCAATCTTACTGCCGAAGGAGGAGCGCTCAGGCAGAACTACCCCAATCCTGCAAAAGAGACCACCACCATTGAGTTCAGCCTCGACCGGCCATCGTATGCCGAGCTGACAATCTTCAACGCCATGCAGCAATTGGTGGCGCAGCCCGCCAGAGGTCATTTCGATGCCGGTAACCACCTTGTCGTTACCAGCCTTAAGCATCTGGCGCCCGGCCGGTATTTCTACAGGCTAACCACCGACCATTTCACCAGAACTTTGCCATTAATCATTGTAAGATAATCAGAAACCACCATGAAATATAAGCGCATTCTATTGAAACTCAGCGGTGAAGCGCTGATGGGCGACCAGCAGTACGGCATTGATCCGGAGCGGCTCTCGATGTATGCCGGAGAGGTAAAATCGGTTGTTAACCAGGGCGTTCAGGTAGGAATTGTAATCGGAGGCGGCAATATTTTCAGAGGTCTGCAGGGTGCGGCCAGGGGGATGGACCGCGTACAGGGCGATTACATGGGCATGCTTGCCACCGTGATCAACAGCATGGCCATACAGGCCGAGCTTGAAAAGCAGGGCGTTCCCACCCGCCTGTTGTCGGGCATTGCCATCGATCCCATTGCCGAAGCGATGAGCCGCAAAAGGGCCATCGATATCCTGAACGAAGGCAAGGTGGCCATCATCGCCGCCGGCACCGGAAACCCGTTTTTCACCACCGATACCGCAGCCGCACTCAGGGCGGTGGAGATTGAAGCCGATGTAATTATGAAAGGCACCCGCGTGGACGGCGTTTACACCGCCGATCCCGAAAAGGACCCCTCGGCCGTGAAATTCGATGTAATTACCTTCGATGAAGTTTACGAAAAGGGTCTGAATATCATGGACCTGACGGCCATTACCCTGTGCCGCGAAAACAAGCTGCCCATTCTGGTGTTTAATATGAACATCCCCGGAAACCTGGGGCGGATAATTGCCGGTGAAGCGGTGGGAACGGTGGTAAACGGCTGAAACAGGAAATTGAATTTCACACTTTCGTAAAACAGCGCGCTTTTGTATATTTGCAGCCTCATTGCCTGAATATGATTATTGATAAGTACAAACCGGAAAGACAATGAACGAAGAAGTAAGATTTATACTGGATGAAACAGAAGAGAGCATGCAGAATGCACTCGGTCATCTTGAAAGGGAATTTCACAAAATACGCGCCGGCAAGGCAAATCCGGCCATGCTCGAAGGGGTAAGGGTTGACTATTACGGAACCATGTCGCCGCTGGATCAGGTGTCGAACATCAACACCCCCGATCCGCGCCAGATAATTGTTCAGCCGTGGGAAAAGAGCATGCTCGCACCCATCGAAAAGGCCATTCTGGCAGCAAACCTGGGATTCAACCCGCAGAACAACGGCGAGGTGCTGCGCATCATCGTGCCCCCGCTTACCGAAGAACGGCGCAGAGACCTGGTGAAGAAAGCAAAAACCGAAGTGGAGAATGCCAAGATCACCGTCCGCAACCTCCGCCGCTCTGCCATGGATGCAGGTAAGAAACTGGAGAAAGAGGGAGTGCCCGAAGATGAAATCAAAATTCTGGAAAAGGATATTCAGACCCTCACCGATAAGTTTATTGCCAAAGTCGATAACCTTTTCGACCTGAAAGAGAAGGACATTATGACGGTTTAAAAATTTTTCAGATTGCCATATTAAATCAGGGCCGGCAGCGTTTGCGACCGGCCTTTCTTATGTTCCGGAACAAACACTGAAATTGTTCCGTGGGTGCTTAGAAATATCCATCCCCGAGGCTTCCGAAGAACCCAATACCGATTGGGGAAAAGAGATCTTATACCAAAAAAAATTCTTCAAGAAATCTTTTTAATTTATTTTGATTAGACTTGGTTTTTATTTAACGCTCTTTAATAACTTTGCCCTATTTTCCAAAAATCATTCATTAAAACCAAAACCTATGAATCTGAAAAACTACCTTAGAATTCCGGCCCTAACCCTCTGTCTGACATTCCTTGGTACATTTACCGTAACGGCCCAAGATCCGTTTATCACAAAATGGAAAACCGATAATGAAGGCTACGGCACCAGCCAGCCCGACCAGATTGTAGTTCCCCTGACCGGAGAATACACCTACACCTGGGAAGACATAACCAATCCAGCCATTAACGGCACCGGTTCGGGCAGCGACACCCTGTGGCTTACCTTTCCGTTTGCCGGAACCTACCGCCTGAGCCTGACCCCCACCGGTACAAATCCGCTGAGCCAGATTATGTTCGGCGGCAACGACGATGTGGTGAAGATCATCGACATCGAACAGTGGGGTGATGTGGCGTGGAGCACCATGCAGCACGCATTCTGGGGCGCCATGAACATGACCATTTCGGCTACTGACATTCCCGACCTGAGCAATGTTTACGACATGACCAATGCCTTCAGGGAGACCCCCATTGACATTATTCCCAACATCGAAAACTGGGATGTGAGCAATGTAAACTATATGGTGGCCACATTTTACCAGGCTGAAAATTTCAATTCGCCCATTGGCTCATGGAATGTGAGCAATGTGGTGGATATGTACAAAATGTTCTCGGGTGCCACCTCCTTTAATCAGCCGCTGGCCGACTGGGATGTAAGCAATGTCATCTATTTCTCAAGCATGTTCGAAAACGCCATGAACTTCAATCAGCCCATCGGCAACTGGAATATGAGTTATGCCGAGGAGCTTGATTATATGTTTGCGTTTGCCAAAAACTTCAACCAGCCCATCGGCGACTGGGATTTGAGCAATGCTACAAATATGAGCGGAATGTTTTATTTTGCCTCTTCCTTCAATCAGCCCATCGGCAACTGGAGCACCTCCAATGTTTATACCATGGCGTTTATGTTTACCGGTGCATCGGCTTTCAACCAGCCAATCGGCGACTGGGACCTGGGCAATGTATTCGACCTGTATGCCATGTTTGCCTTGAACAGCGCATTCAACCAGCCCATCGGCGACTGGAATCTCAGCGCTGCGGAGGATATCTCCATGATGTTTCAGAACGCGGTTTCGTTCAATCAGCCTCTCGACAAGTGGAATGTAAGCAATGTTCAGTATATGTACCAGATCTTCACAAATGCCACTTCGTTTGACCAGAATATAGGCAGCTGGGATCTGAGCAGCGTACAGCAGCCTCAGTATATCGATCACAGCATCTCTCTGAAAAACTGCGGAATGAGCTGCGAGAACTACAGCTACACCCTGCACGGCTGGGCCGCCAACAAGACCACCCCCTCAAACCTGATACTGCTTGCAAACGGGCTTGAGTACAGCCCTGACATTGCTTCGGACCGCGCCGCCCTGATCAGTGATAAAAACTGGACCATTACCGGCGACATCGAAGGCACCTGTTCCGTTTCGGTTGAAGCCAAAAATCACAGCCTCAGCCGCATCAATATCCTCCCCAACCCGGCAACCGATTATATCATCGTTACCGGACTGACAGGCGACGAAACACTGGTACTTACCGATATCAACGGGAAAATCATTAAAACCGTTAAAGCCGGAGATTTCTCACTGGAAATCAGGCTTGACGGACTTACTCCCGGCATTTACAACCTGGCCATTACCGCCGGAAACGGAGTGACCACCGGCAGAAAAGTGGTGAAGAGATAACCGGAATTCCGGAAACAAGCCAAAAGGCTGAATACACAAAGCGGGCTGAAGATGCAACCTCAGCCCGCTTTTTTATGTTTTTCTTCTGACAAACCGTGGCAGCATGAAAACATACCTGCCATTGGCATTGATTACATCTTCTCCGTAAGTTTCTGCACCAGCCTCATTTCGCTGAAAAACTCCCTTAGAACCACTCTGATAACTGTATAAGCGGGAACAGCCAGAATCATTCCGGTGATGCCGAACAGGCTGCCCGCCACAATGATGACGAGGAATATCTCAATGGGATGCGCTTTAACGCTTGTTGAATAGATAACCGGCTGAAGCAGGATATTGTCAACCAGGTTGGCGCCAGCAAAAACGCCGAGGATGGAGAGGCTGAGCGGCAGCACCGATGCGTATGCGCCCATCGACAGGCTGCCGGTAATGCCGATGATGATGCCTATTGCTCCTCCGATCAGCGGACCCAGATAGGGAATGATGTTCATCAGGCCGCCGATGAAACCGATCAGCAGGGCATTCCTCACTCCGAAAATCGTTAAGCCCAGGCTGATGAGGGTAATCATGGAGACCACTTCGAGGCAGAGGCCCAGGAAATAGCGGGTAAGCAGGCGTTTTACCTCATTCAGGATGCGGGTGGCCGACTCATGATATTTCACCGGAATCAGCAGCATAAATGCGTTGAGGAAGAGCTTTTCATCCTTCAGAAAGAAGAAACTGATGAAAAGGATGGAGAAAGCCGACATAAAAAACGACCCGGTGAATGAGATGATGTAGTTGAAAGCATTGGCAAAGGTGGCAATGCTGGCGATGGAATGCAGTTCGCCCAGCAGCGCTTCCTGCACGCCCTGTCCTGGCTGAAGCACGCCAACCTGCCTGAGGGTGCTGTTCAATGCCGCTATCGGCCCCTCAAACGCCTGGTACAGCTCATTTGCATCGATGGAAGCGATATCTCTGGCCTGCTGGGCTATCAACGGCACGAAAACCGCCACCAGCGACAAGGCAATCAGAATCATCAGCAAAAGGGTAAGGATGGTACTGAGGTTGTGCGGGAACCTT
Source organism: Bacteroidales bacterium Bact_23 (assembly GCA_001603685.1). Classification (GTDB taxonomy): domain Bacteria; phylum Bacteroidota; class Bacteroidia; order Bacteroidales; family Lentimicrobiaceae; genus Lentimicrobium. Next base: position 7,946 of record LUZO01000077.1, on the reverse strand, counting down.
AACTTTCCGATTTTAAGGCTATCGAGAAAATGCACCACCGGACGGCCAATTACAGAAAGCACGGCGGCGGTCAAAATATAGAAAACGATGTTTGAGAAGTACCATACAAACAACAGTCCGGCCACTATAAACAGAATGGTGCCGGTTAACTTGAGGGTGCGGTTCATATTGCGCAATTTTTTATGCTAATATACGATTGATTCCCCGATTTTCGATTTGTAACCTGAAAAAAGAACAGTTAATGAGCCTCAATCCTTTCAGAATGAATAGGTGACCGAAATTCTGCCGGCGAGGTTTTTCCCGAAGCGGTCGTAGCTGTATGCACCGCCGCGGTAGAGAGCCGCCACGCCGATGCCGTAGAACGGAGTTTTCAGAATATTGTTCAGTGCGATGCCGGCTTCAGCATACCCTTTCTCCATGGTTTTAAACTCAACATAGCGATGCCTTTCAGGATTGCGGAGGCTGCCGGCCCCCACATTGAAAATCAATGCCGGTTCGGGAGCGAAGTGCTGCGAATGGAACAGCAGTCTTCCAAAGCTGTGGTTGATGAAAATGGCTGCAAACCGGTCGTTCAGAAACTCTCCCGGCCTCATGGTACTGAAACTGCCCGGCGAAAAGAGCGAGAATCCACTGCCGGCGCTACCCCAGCCGCCTATCATTTCGGAAAGGGGAGCCGGTTTGTCGATGTAGCTGCCCATCAGCCAGATCTCCGTATTCCCGACAAACCGGGTGTAAAACGACCAGTTCATACGAAAATCCACCCGGTTGTACTCAAACTCGCCGCCAAACAGCCCCTTCCGGGCGGCGGTGTACTGAAGCCACACTACCGGGTATTTGGTACCCAGGGTCATCTGGCTCTGCTGGTCGCGGATAAACTTCTCGCCCCAGGCAAAACGCATTCCGGCAATGATCTTCCCGAATGTGTGGTTTCCGGTAAGGACGCTCAGTCCGTTGCCGCCTCGGCTGAAGGCATATTCATAGCGCGGCCGCTTGTATTCGGCAGCAATGCCGGTTCCGGCCCAGACATACTTCAGCATCCTGAAGCTGAGCATGGCTCCTGACTTTTGGGTCATCTCCATGCGATCCACATAAAAATCCCGGAAGTAGAAGGGATCGAGAATGGAGCTCTGATCGTCGAAGAACTGAATGCCCGCCGACTCCTCCCTGTCTTCGGAGTAATTCAGGTTCAGCACCAGGTTGCCGTGCCGCTGCAGCTTCAGATCCAGCGAGGTTCCGTATTTAAACTGCTGATCGCGAAGGCCGTATCCCATATAACCACCCGCCTTGAAGCGTTGCGAAAGCCTGCTTCCGGTATAGAGGCCCAGCCCGAAGTGCCAGCCCTCGTGCTTGCTGTAACGGAGCAGCCGGTTCACATCGATATCGGCATAGCCCAGCGATATCCGCCCCGAAATCAGCGCCGACAGCCCCTTGATTCTCCGGTCGAAATGGTTGGCGCGCCCTATACTGTCGATTATCCGGTAGGTGTTCAGCTCCTTCAGGGTGAGGCTATCGCTGCGGTGGCGGCTCCAGAACTCCTCGCTGCGGCCGGTAGCGCCGGGGGCAAGTTCAATGGCAATGTTTCCAACCTTCCGCCGGCTGAGCACCGTATCGAAAACAATGTCGTAGCGATAGCTTTTACCGATGCCAAAAGGTTTGGCGCCGCTGAAGTTCATGGTATTGAAGACGATTTCGGTCTCAAGCTGAACGGGAAACCAGTATCTGTTGTCCAGAAACTCATACATCTGCCGGATTCTCACCTGCAGTTTATCGTCGGGGCGCGCGGGTTCGGCAATCACATTCCGGATGGCCCAGCCGGAGTTGCTGATGTAAAGCAGCCCTTTCAGCCCGTCGAAATTGCGGTTGGGACGGGGTTTGTAGGCGATTACAAAAGTGGTGTCGCCGGGAGTTTCGCTGTAAAGGGTATCGCGGAGCGAAAAGAGGTAGCGCTGCTCCGAATTGCGGCTTACCGGGTTGATGTAGTTGTAGCCGGCAATGTCGATCAGGTCGCCGTAGAAGGAGGTGGACTGCATGGAGGATATCAGAAAAACCACCAGCGGATCCTTCAGCCCCGACACACGGGTGGCGATGATCTCATCCCTGCTTCTGTCTGGTGCAATGTACTGATGTTCGGCCACCGATTCCATCAGGAAGATATGCTGATTTTCAAGAAACTCCATCAGCTTCCTTGTTGGGCTGCCCTGCGGCAGGCTGTCCCTGTTCCGGATGGAATCGGCATTTACCGTAAAATACATTTTGTCGTATGAGGTAAAAGTGAAACAGGGAATGTTGTCCGGATTGTTGGCTTTGCGGTTTGCCACGGCATTGCGGATAATCCGGTGTGCGGGGTTTTCGCCGGCTTCGATCAGCACCTCCGGCAGGTCGAAGCCCAGAGGCGCCATGCGTACCTGCTGAAACCCGCTGATTCCGGTGAGCTCCAGCGGGCGGTAACCCACATAACTGAACCGGAGCGAATGAACCGGCTCGCGGCTCATAAGGCTGAAACGGCCGTCGATGTCGGTAACGCCGCCCTGCTGTCCGTCGTTGATCACGATATTTACAAATGCCAGCGGCGCGGAGGTAACCGAATCACTCACCCTCCCCTTCACCAGGAACTCCTGCGCATGCAGCAGAACGGGCAAATGCATCAGAAGGCAGATGAACAACAGCCCTATGCCGTTAGGATTGATTCGCATCCGAAAGCTCATTTGTCAGTATTTCAGTGTTTTATAAGTATTAATGATGAAACTGGCACGCATTTTTATTATTTCGTCAGCTTTGGATTGTTCCGGTGGCGTTCGGTATCGCGGCCGGTTTTCTTTTCCAGGTTCCGGCGAAGTGCTTCCGTAAGATCAACGCCGGTTTGGTTTGCCAGGCACATCAGCACAAAAAGCACATCGGCCATTTCATCGGCAAGATCGGCATTTTTATCGGATTCCTTTTCCGACTGTTCGCCGTACCTGCGTGCCATTATCCGGGCTACTTCGCCCACCTCCTCCATCAGAATGGCGGTGTTGGTGAGCTCATTGAAATATCTGACTCCGGTGGTGGTTATCCAGCGGTCAATCATCTGCTGTGCTTCCTGAATGGTCATAAACAAGATATTACGGAATTAAGGGGCAAAGATATTCATGGATATCCGGATTTCCCGTGTTTTTGGAATGGATTATACGGAATGACAAGTCCGGATATGAGTTTTGCGGGCAATATGCATTCACGAAAGTGGAAATGACGGCATCGCAATCAGAAAACATACAGGGGGCAGTAAAATCCGGCAATCCTTTAAAAACCAGCGATTTTGCAACTTCAGGCATACCCACGGATTCGTTTACTGCTCCTCTTCCTTTACTTCGAGCTTGAAGCCGAAGCCGTGCACATTGGTAATGGTAACGGAGGGGTCGTGGCGCAGATATTTTCTGAGGCGGGCGATAAACACATCCATGCTTCTTCCGATGAAGTAGTCGGTATCTCCCCAGATTTCGGTGAGCGCCTGTTCGCGTGAGAGGATGCTGTTTTTATTGAGGCAGAGTAACCTCAGCAAAGCCGCCTCCTTCGGGGTAAGCCGCTGTTCAATGTTGCTGCAGTAGAGCATGAGGTTCATAGAATCGAAGCGGCAGTTTCCCACATGGTACACTTCGGAATTGGGCTTCATGGTCTGCTTCATGCACCGCTTTAAAATGGCTTCGATGCGCAGGGCAAGCTCTTCGCTGCTGAACGGCTTGGTGATGTAGTCGTCGCAACCGGTCCTGAAGCCTGCAATCTTATCGCTGTTGTTGCCCAGGGCGGTGAGGAAAATGATGGGGATTCGGCTGTTCTGCTCCCTGATCTCCGCCGCCAGGGTAAAGCCATCCTTTTTGGGAAGCATCACATCCAGAACGCAGAGGTCAAAATCGCCTTTCTGATACACCTCCAGCCCGGCCCGGCCATCGATGGCGAGGGTGGTTTCATACCCCAGCAGCTCCAGATAGTCTTTCAGGACCAAACTCAGATTGGGGTCATCTTCAACCAGTAATATCTTCGCTTTATCAGACATGGTGCTCAATACTTAATCCGGCGGCAGGCTCTTTCGGTATATAAATCGTAAAAACGGTCCAATTGTTCAGTTCACTGTCCACTTTTACATATCCGCCATGCGCTTCGGCCATCGCCTTTACATAATAAAGCCCGAGGCCAAAGCCCTTTACATCGTGAACATTGCCGGTTGGCACGCGATAAAGATTTTTGAAGACATGCTTCATATTCTCCCGGCTGATGCCGATTCCCCTGTCCTGAACCTTTACGAAAAACATCCCGTCCTGGTTGCCGGTACTTACCCTCACTTCGGGATAATCGCGGGCATATTTTGCGGCATTGTCGAGCAGATTGTTCACCATATTGGTAAAATGGTGGTAATCGGCCTTTATCTCCGGATCTTCCGCTTCGAAACTGTGGGTGATCATACCGCCCATATCGCGCACCGTCAGTTCGAATCTGGCAATGCAGGAAAGTATTGCCTCATGGGCATCGAAGGCGCTGATTTTAAGATTGTATTCGCCTTTATCGAGCACCGCTATCTGCAAAATCTGCTCCACCTGCTTTTTCAGCCGCCGGTTTTCATCCTGAATAATGGTGGCATATCTTCTGGTTTTTGCGGGTGATTCTGCCACCTCTTTATTCAGGAGCATATCGGTTGCCAGCGAGATGGTTGCAATCGGCGTTTTGAACTCGTGGGTCATGTTATTCACGAAGTCGCTCTTCATTTCCGACAGCTTTTTCTGCTTCAGGATAAGGTGAATGGTAAAGGTAAAGGTAAAAATGACCACCGCCAGCAGGAGAAATGCCAGCATCATATATGGGAATATGCTGACCCATAGCATATTGTGCTCATAGGGGAAATAAGCACCCAGCATCAGCGGCTCCCTGCTGTATAAGCAGGACATGGAAACACTATGCTGAGGCTGCATCAGTTGATGACTGTAGTCGCCCGGGATTCCGGCAAAAATCCTTTCCGTCGCGGGGTTGTACACGCCCCAGTAGTACTCGCCCGACAGCTCCATACTGCCAAATTCATCGCGCATGATGGAGTCGAGGTGCAGGGGATTGATTGCCAGCAGCACCTGAGCGGTGTACCGGTCGCAATCGGGGCCGCAAACCGATGAATCGGCAGCCAGGGAGTCGCGCCCGGCAAACATCCGGTTGACTACGCTTTTCAGCGTAAGCTGAATCTTGTTATCGAACTGCTCTTCCTGAAGCCGCAATGCATTCCTTACCCAGTAGAGCTGAATAAAGATAATGCCGGCCAGCGCCAGCGAAGTGACGGCTATCAGCAGAAAAACGGTTCTTTTTCGCATCTCGGGGATATAATCCTGCAAATTTAGGTTTTTAAGAGGGTATAATGAAATTTTAACATACCCTTAACAGTAATTAACGGTTCGTTAACAAGCGAAAGCCTTGTTTAGCCCTATGTTTGCAATGAATCAAAACACTAAATCATGAAAAAGATATTAATTGCATTCTCAGTATTCGCCTTTTTATTTGCATTTTCAGGCGCCGGAATCAGCGTGAAGGCTGACGACAACGGTATTAAAACCGAGAAATTCACTCCTGAAAAGAAACCAAAAGCCGACAGCAAGAAAGCCGACAAATCATGCTGCAGCGGTGAAGCAGCCGCCAAAGCCTCATGCGACGGTAAGGCTGCCGCTTCATGCGACGGAAAAGCCACCGGCGCCGCAGCAAAGGGTGACTGCAGCAAATCATGCGACGGAAAATCCACAAGCGCTTCAGTAAAAGGCGATTGCGGCAGTAGCAAAGCAACCACTGCCGAAAAAAAGTAGTTTCTCCCTGTTTCTCCTTGAAAACCCTGCCACCCCCATTGCAGGGTTTTTTATTTTCTGCCGTTTCAAAGGTTCGGAGTATATAGCAACAGTGAGAGTTTTAGAAATCCGGCACGCAAGTATCAGATATTTTTACCTTTGCATAAAATCTTCCGGAGAACACACCAACACCTAAAATACAGATGAATCCCGACCTTAAACCCGGCATTACCGGCCGTCAGGCATTAACCGTAGGCCATTCCGATACGGCTGCAAGCTACGGCTCAGGGCTTGTGGAGGTTTTTGCCACCCCCTCCATGATCGCACTGATGGAAAAGACAGCCCAGCTCAGCGTGCAGCCGCTGCTTCCCGAAGGGCATATCACCGTTGGCACCGAAGTGAATGTAACGCATATCAAAGCCAGCCTGCCGGGGATGGAGATTGTGTGCAAAACGGAATTGCTTGAAGCGGATGGCCGCAAACTGCTGTTCAGGGTATCGGCAAGCGATCGCAACGGGCTGATTGGCGAAGGCACCCACCGCCGGGTAATCGTAAATGCCGCGGGATTTATGGAAAAACTCACCAATCCGGAAAAGAAATGAGCGCCGCCTTTGCTTCACCGAAGTTCCCCATTCTTGCCAAGTGCCCGTCGGGACTCGAACAGGTGCTTGCCTCGGAGCTGGAAGCCCTCGGGGCGGAGGAAATTGAACCGCAGCTCAGGGCTGTCGCATTCAGGGGTGACAGGCGGATGCTGTATGCCGCCAACTACCACTGCCGCACAGCCCTCAGAATACTGCTTCCCTTCAGCCGTTTCACCATCGCCACCGAAAGCGACCTCTACACCCAGGTGAAGGCGATCCGCTGGGAGGAGTACTTCTCGGCTTCCGACACCTTTGCCATCGACAGCACCCTGCTGAATTCGGTATATACCCACTCCCACTATGCCTCACAGCGCACCAAGGATGCCATCGCTGACCGCTTCCGCGACCGGACCGGCAAGCGGCCGTCGGTGAATATCGAAGACCCGGATTTCAGGATTAACCTGCACATGAGCCGAAATGAAGTCACCCTCTCGTTCGACAGTTCTGGAACCTCGCTTCACCGCCGCGGTTACCATGTTGCCAATGCCGAAGCACCGCTGAGTGAGGTACTGGCCGCCGGCATGGTGCTGCTCAGCGGCTGGGATGGGCAAACCAATTTCATCGACCCCATGTGCGGCTCGGGAACCCTGCTTACCGAAGCTGCCATGATTGCCATGAACCTGCCGGCCGGCTACTTCCGCGAGTCGTTCGGCTTTATGAAATGGAAGGATTTCAGCAAAGAGCTGTGGGAGGATATCCTCAACGAAGCCCTTGACAACCAGCAGGATATCGAATGCATCATCAGAGGATCGGACATATCTGCAAAAAATCTGGAAGCGGCTGCGGCCAACCTGAAAGCGGCGCGGCTGCACAAGGATGTGGAACTGGAAGTGATGTCGTTTCAGAAGGTGGTTCCTCCCCCACCCCCCGGCGTGGTAATTACCAATCCGCCTTATGGCGAAAAAATCAGGGTAGAGGACATCAACGCGCTGTATAAGGAGCTTGGAAATGCCTTCAAGCGCAATTTTAGCGGTTACCGGGCCTGGGTAATCAGCTCCGACCAGCAGGCGCTGAAACTGATCGGACTCAAACCGGGAAAAAAGTTCACCCTTTTCAACGGACCGCTGGAATGCCGGTATGCCGGATATGATTTGTATGAGGGAAGCAGGAGGGAATTTTTAACTTCTAATCTGCCCGGGCGGACCAATCCCTGATTTTTAATTCATAATCCTGAATTTGCTGCAGCAGAGCAGGAAGCAGTTTTTTTCGAAGGCTGGACAGATGCCGGAGCGAAACTGTAACGGCGACGGGAAAAGTTGCTCCTGATGCTCAGGCGCTTAACGGGATAAAGATTTCCCCCCTTCCCCCACCCAAAAACTCCCTCATCCCAATGAAGGAGATATCTTTTTAGCTTTAGCAATTACTTGGTTTAGTGAAGAATAACCCCTCTTTTTGGTGGCTGAACTGGTGTTTGAAGTTCTCGCCGGTGCCTGAGGTTCCCGTGGTGGCTGAGCGAAGTCGAAGCCAAGGCACCGCCCACCGTGCAATTCACCTCACCCAAGAGGCTGTCTCAAAA
>LUZO01000076.1 GCA_001603685.1 Bacteroidales bacterium Bact_23 | reverse complement strand
CAACTGATCCTGTAGATACGTCAGCAAGTTCTGCTACATAGTCAAGACAGACATTACATCCGTTTTGTTCGTATCCATGGGTTTCTTTGAGTGGTATACTCAAAACATCATCCTGAGTGTAAACCCAGAATTTACCTTTACCTATATCCATTTTTTCCACTAATTCTGGACTAACTCCCATTTTTTCAGATATGAATGTTCTTAAAGATTCAAATGGGAAGTTCTCCATACAGTAAATTCCGACTACTAATTTGATTTTATCAGCCAAGAATCTAACACCAAATGGATAGGACTGCGTTTTTCTTATACCCATAGTTTGGCATGGAATTGCAACTGTACCTACTTTTTCTAAACCATATTGTCTTACAGCTTCTTTTAGCATCCAAACGTTAGGTGAAAACGTGTATTTCGTACCTGCTGCTGCTAGTATCTCATCAGATGACATGGCCACCATTGGTTTTGGTTTCCAGAAGTCGTCTCCAGGTCCAGCTACTACTGCACCTTCGATAATTTTTTCATCTAGAGCAAATGATAGGAGAGCAGATACAATTCCTCCATCCTGTGCTATATTTTGGATTTGTTTATCTGTTGATCTTGCAGAAACTATTTCTTTGTATGTTCCTAATACCATTCTCACAGCCTCCTATAATCCTAAATCCTGTTTAATCCTTTCTTCTGGCCACCAGCTTCTTGGACATTGAGTGTAACAAATACCACATTTGATACATCTGTCTTCATTAAGTTCTGGTCTTCCGTTGGTCATACTGAGTGCTCTGGTCTGACAGGACATAGCACAAGTTCCACATCCAATACATAATGCTTGATTTACAACTTTAAGTTGTAAGTCGCATCCACATGCTTCTGTGTATCCTACTAAATCCATCATAGGCTGTAAGTAATCCATATCACCGTTTATAGCAGCTACTACTGTTTTAGCTATAATTTCTGGTGATGGTGGGCATCCGGGTATTGCTAAGTCTACTTTAACTAAATCCGCTATTGGAACAAATGATTCGTGAGCTGGCTGTGCTTGCTGTCCCCCTCTGCTGTATCGGGTGAAACATCCGGTAGCAGCACATGAACCAAAAGCTACAACTAATCCTGCTTTTTCCCTTACTTCTTTAAGTTCATGTAAACTGTGTTCATCTTGCAGACAACATGATCCTTCAACCAGAGCAATGTCCATTTCTGGCATTTCCCATAGGTCTACTAAAGTTTGTCCATAAACTATGTCCACCATATTGGTTAATAATTCTGCTAAAATGTCGTAATTCTCTGTTAACGACATACCATCTCCAGTACATCCACTCAAGTGGATGTATCCTATTCTTGGTTTAGGTTTTTCTTCCGCCACTTTTTCAACCTCCTCTTCTGCACCTATTTCTTCGGTTGGCTTTGTTTCCATTCCTAAAAATTCTTTTATTCGGGCTAACATTGGCTAAACCCCTATTTCTTTTAAAATCATTTTAATGGCTACGGGAATAGCATCTTCCACACTTTTGGTTAATCCCAATTTTACATCGGGGGCAGAGACAGATTCTGGCTGGCATCCAATCACTATAACTTCAACTTGTTTACTTAAGTCATGCAAAGGCTGACTTACTGGCCATGAATGTACATTCTCATAAGCTCCTTCAGGCAATTCATCTACGCTGAATATTCGAAGGGTTCCAGGTTCTGCTCCAAAATCCACAATATCCACAACTATCATTTTCTTCCATATGTCATGGGGAAGTGTAAATATAAAGTGGGGAGCACCGGTTCCTGCATCTACTAACATTGTACTTTCTGGAAGTTCGTTTTCTTTGGAATACTCTTGTAAAGCCTCTATCACTGCTGGTCCAAATCCGTCATCTTCGAACAGGACGTTTCCACAGCCAACAATTATATTCTCCGCATCGTATGGCATTTTATTCCCTTAAATCCTAACCATTTCGTTTTTAATAATGCTCCTGTCTTCGTCGTCTATTACTATAAGGTGTGTAGCGCAAGAAAGACATGGATCGTATGCTCTTATTACGTGGGGTCCAAATTCGTGGTGGAATCCTTCAGTTGCAGGGCCCATAGTTGGTATGTTCCAAGTTGTTGGAACCAAACAGCTGTAGAATTCAGTTTTACCTTGATCATTTACCTGAGCCAAATGTACATCCATACCTCTAGGTGCTTCAATAGCTCCTACTCCCAGTTTACCTGTACCTCTGACATCAAAGTCAACTTTAGCGGGTGCTGAAGTGTTTAATTCATCCAATATATCTATCGCCCTAGATAAAGCCGATTTCATCTCTAAAGCTCTTGCTACATGCTGAGCAACAACACCTTTTTCTTTAAAACCTTGATATTCAACCATTCTGGCCCTTGGACCTACTTCAACACTTCTACCATCATATAATGGCACAGTGGAGTTGGCTCTTTTGGCTATTTCTGGGTCATCGTACCAACTTTCAGGCATTCTTTCCGTGAACCTATCTAAATCAAAGTTGTTCCGGTCACCGTATAAAACATCAGTGGCTAAGGTTTTCTGATCGTGTACACCTAAACCTTCTGGTAAGCCTTTATCAGCAACTAAACCTATAATTAACTCTACATGTTCATTTAATTTCGGTGTAAGTTGTTTTAATCTGGCGTATAATTTTTTCCTTGCCAGTTCACTTATATTTCTCGCCATTCCCCCGATTCTAACATCAGATGGGTGAATTCCTTCTCCAGCTACCATATCAACTACGTATTGAGCAGTTTTTCTTACTTCAGAAACAGAGTTCACTGCTGTAGCAAACAAGTTTTCTGGAACAACATCAGGTGCAATCAAAAATTGATGTATTGCGTGGCTGTTAATATGGTGTGCGCATAAGGTTAACTCTCTTAGAAGTTTACCAGCTTTTGGTGGTTCTATACCTAATGAATCATCCATAGCTTCTACAGATGCCAATGTGTGAGGTATAGGACATACACCACAGATCCTCTGAACCATTACTGGTGCTGTTTCTGGAGCTTTACCTGTGACCATCGTTTCTAGCCCTCTAACAGGAGTAATACTAAAGT
>LUZO01000075.1 GCA_001603685.1 Bacteroidales bacterium Bact_23 | reverse complement strand
TGCTTTATACCTTTCATGTTAACAAATAAATAAAAAATCCGGTAAGCAAACGCAGGAACATGGTATTTTTGTATCTGATCTTAAAAAAACACAACATCAGGCAATAAAAAACCTGAAAACCGTTTCCTGCTTTTTTGCGTGGATAAAGGTAATAGAAAAATTAACAAGCAGTTTAAATGTTTTTAGAAAGCATCAATAACCCTGCCCACCGGCGCGGATGGATTGAAGTCATCTGCGGTTCCATGTTTTCCGGGAAAACCGAGGAGCTGATCCGCCGCCTCAACAGGGCCAGGATAGCCCGGCAGAGGGTGGAGATTTTCAAGCCCTCCGTTGATACACGCTACGATGAAGCGAATGTTGTTTCGCACGACGAAAGTTCCATCACTTCAACACCGGTTCTGGCATCCACCCAGATTCTGATTTATGCCAACGATGTGGATGTGGTGGGCATAGATGAGGCGCAGTTTTTCGACGATGAGCTGGTTAGTGTTTGCAATAAGCTGGCTGGCAGTGGAATAAGGGTCATTGTAGCCGGACTCGATATGGATTATACGGGCAAGCCTTTCGGTCCCATTCCCGCCCTGATGGCTACCGCGGAGTATGTTACCAAAGTACACGCCATCTGCATGCACTGCGGCAACCTGGCAAATTATTCCTTCCGGAAAACTGCCGATGAAAAGCTGGTGGTTCTTGGCGAAACCGAAAGTTACGAACCCCTTTGCAGGGAGTGTTACCAGAAAGCAATGCAGGAAAAAGCAAAATAGCCGGTTTTGTGGTATGGTAATTGCTTTTCCCCGACATAAGTCACTTTTTTGTAGTTTTGCACTTTTCAAAGTTTCCGGATATGCCTGAAAAGATCGGTCATATTTTTATCGCATTGCTTATGGCCTTTTACTTTACTGCCCCTGTTGCCTTTTCGCAGGCGGCCGGTAAGGAGGAGTTCATTGTGATTTCGACCCCAAAAGGCGATATTACGCTGAAGTTGTATGATGACACCCCGAAGCACCGCGACAATTTTCTGAAACTGGCCCGAAGCGGTTTTTACAACGGAACCCTGTTTCACCGGGTAATTGACGGATTTATGATTCAGGGGGGCGATCCCGATTCAAGGAATGCCGCACCCGGCGCCGAACTTGGCGAAGGCGGCCCGGGCTACAGTGTGCCTGCAGAAATCACTTCGGCACATTTCCACCGCAGAGGGGTGCTGGCAGCCGCACGCGAAGACGACAAAGTGAACCCCACAAGGCTCTCCTCGGGTTCGCAGTTTTATATTGTTCAGGGAAAAGTGTTTACGGAAGAGAAACTGGATTTTCTTGAGAAGGAACAAAATTCGCTGGCCAAACAGCAGATTTTTGTGGAGATTATGGGCAGGCCCGAAAACAGCACCCTCAGGACACAGTTTTTCGCACCCGATGCAAAAAAGGACCCGGATCATTTTAAGTTCCTGCTCGATACGCTCAATGGCTTGATTGACAAGGAATTTACTGAAGATAAAGTCTTCAGGCTTTCTGAAGAGCAGCGAAAAGCCTACACCACAGTGGGTGGTGCGCCTCACCTCGACGGGAAATATACCATCTTCGGGGAGGTTGTCAGCGGCATGGAAGTTGTTGATGCCATTGCCGGAGTAAAACGCGACGAGCATGACCGCCCGCTCGAAGATATTCCGATGACCGTTAAAGTAATTTCTAATAAAATTCAACCGAAACCATGAAAAAACTGAGTTTACTGATTTCATTTTTCGTTTTTGCTGCCATAACCGGTGTTGCACAGACTCCTGCCAAAGCAACCGATCAGCAGAAACAGACAAAAATCCTGATTGAAACCGAATTTGGCAATATGACCGCCGTTCTGTACAACGAAACGCCCCAGCACCGCGACAATTTCATCAAGCTGGTGAAGCAGGAATGGTACAACGGTTCCATTTTCCACCGGGTGATCAACCGGTTTATGATTCAGGGAGGTGGCGGACAGAACAATGTAAGCGACCCAGGTTACACCATTCCGGCTGAGTTTGTACCCAAATTTTTCCATAAAAAAGGTGCTCTGGCCGCTGCCCGTAAACCCGATCAGGTAAATCCGGGCAAGGCATCGTCGGGCTCGCAGTTCTACATTGTCCAGGGCCAGGTAATGACCAATCAGCAGCTCGATATGTTCGAGAAACAGACCAGCAAAAAAATCAGCCCCGAGCGTCGTGCAGCCTATACAACCATTGGCGGAACCCCTCATCTCGACGACGACTATACCGTATTCGGCGAGGTTATCTCCGGACTGGAAGTGGTGGATAAAATCGCCGCCGTTCCCACAGGCCCCGGCGACAAGCCCCTGAAGGATGTCAAAATGAAGATTTCCATTATAAAATAAACGATGCCGTATCCGCGGTTCACGGCAATCGCGGTGTTACAACGATTTTTCTGACAGAAAAACCAATCCGATGAGAGAAAGAATCAAACAATATCTGGCTGATATTGACCTGTTTACAGCTATGAGCAAGGAAGAGCTTGAAGAGTTCAGGATTAAGTTCTCGGGCAAAAAGGGGATACTGAACGAGCTGTTCGGCGAGTTTAAGAATGTATCGGCCGACGATCGCCGCGAAATGGGGGTATTGCTGAACGAACTGAAAGGCAGAATTCAGGATAAAATTGAGGAAATTCGTACCCGCCTTGAGGAGGGGGCTGTGGAATCCGTATCGGATCAGGATCTTACCCTGCCGGTGAACTTCCGCGATGCCGGTTCACGCCACCCGCTTACAATTATCCGAAACCGCATGCTCGACATATTTTCCCGCATCGGATTTACGGTGGCCGAAGGTCCCGAAGTGGAGGAAGACTGGTACAACTTCTCGGCGCTGAATTTCGCTCCCGAACATCCGGCAAGAGATATGCAGGATACCTTCTTCATCGAAAAGGATCCCGATGTGGTACTTCGCACCCATACTTCAAGCGTACAGGTACGGATTATGGAGAACAACCGTCCGCCTATCCGTATGGTGTTCCCCGGAAGGGTGTACCGCAATGAGGCCATCTCGGCCCGTGCACACTGCTTCTTCCATCAGGTGGAAGGGTTGTATGTGGATAAGGATGTGAGCTTTGCCGATCTGCGACAGACCCTGCTCTATTTTGCAAAGGAGATGTTCAGCGCCGATACCCGCATCAGGCTGAGGCCCTCTTATTTCCCCTTTACAGAACCTTCGGCCGAAATGGATATTTCGTGCAACCTGTGCGGAGGCGAAGGGTGCAGCTTCTGTAAATACACCGGATGGGTCGAGATTCTCGGCTGCGGTATGGTGAATCCTAATGTGCTCAGAAACTGCGGAATAGATCCCGATGTCTATACCGGATTTGCATTCGGAATGGGAATAGAGCGCATCACAAACCTGGTTTTCAATGTTAAGGACCTGCGCATGTTCTCCGAAAACGATGTGCGCTTCCTCCGGCAGTTTGAATCGGCCTGGCAATAAATGATGCCTGAAGAATTGGGATGAGATCATCCCATTTCAGATAGTTTTTTAAAAAATCAGGAGCGGTGCGGTGTAAAACGGCCGCTTTTGTTTTGCAGTTTTTCCCGCCGCGATTGCATTTTTCGAAAGCAAGGCTACCAGATAAACGGAATCAGTTTGTAGGTATTCCGGGTATATTCCATGTAAGGGATAAACGCTTTTTTCAGATAACCCTCTTCAATGTGCAGTTTCACGATCAGCACCAGTGTGAGCAGTATGGCAAACGCCAGCCTGAGATAACTGAAATGCCCGGCAACCATCGGCCAGATGGTAATGAGGATGGCGGTGTACATGGGATGTCGCAAAATCCTGTACGGCCCGCTGGCTACCATTTGTCCGTGCGGACTTACATCAGGAGTAATGTTGAAATTGCCGATGCGGATGGTATAAATAGAATATAGGCCGAGGGCTATACCCAGCATGATTGAGCAGATGACCCACAGCTTCAGGCTGAACAGCGGGCTGGTCAGCACAATAAGCCCGATCAGCACAAACTGCATAAACACCAGCATCCAGGCCAGCAGCGATTTCCGTAAGCCCATCCGGGTGGTATTGAACATCGGTTGGTTTGAGGTTAATTAATTCAGGGTCAAATGTACCTATTTATATAACAGCATAAGACATATTTTTATTGCAGAAACATATAATTTCTCAACCGGAAGGAGATCAGGCACCGGCACAGCACGCATCCGGTTACAAAAAAAACAGCCGGTTGATTCCGGCTGTTTTCGCAGATTATTTCCTTAATTTCTATTTCAGCTCGAATGAGGTCTGCCCGATTTCGAAGTCATCGGCATAAACACTTACGATGTAAACTCCGGCAGGCAGGCTCTCTTTGGTGGATCGGTTGATCCAGTATGAGCAGATGTCAATTGCCTGATTCTGATAGTTTACGGTTTCGAGCATGGTATATTGCAGGATTTCGCCCTTGTAGCTGAACGAGTAGTCGTCGCCTTTGCCTTTTGTGAGGATAAGTTTATCGGGGCGGGCAACGCGGATATATATGTTTTTTGCACCGGCTGACAGCAGCGGGTTTTCGCCCAGGGTATAGCAAACTTTAATTTTCTCGACCCGTTTTGCCTTATCGGTGCTGCGCTCCTTGTCGCCGCTGCCGCGAACACCGGTAGCGGTAATTTTATAGGCTTTCAGCACGGCAGCCATGGTTACCTTTTCGGTGAGTGCCTCCTTGTCCTTTTGCAGCGAGCTGCTTTTCTGCTGCTCCTTCTGGTAACTCGACCGGATCTGCTCGTTTTCGGCCATCAGTTCACGGTTAACGGTATAGAGTGAGTCAATCTGTTTCAGATAACCCTGTGAAATGGTACGCAGGCGATCAAGCTTCTTTCTTGCCTTGTAATATTCATACTGAGTATCAAGCAACTTCCTGATTTCAATTGCATTAGCCTGAATAATGCTGTCCTTTGCCGCCAGTGAATCTGAAAAAGCGCCATATTCCAGCTTGATGTTGTTGTGTTCTGTAATCAGCGAATCCAGTTCGTGCTGAAGTTCAACACGCTGCTTCTCCTTTTCTTCGAGCAGTCCGCTCAGACGCGAACGCGTTGAAAGATAGAGCCAGGTTAACAAAGCCAGAGCAGCAAGCAGTACGACAACAATGATCATCAGACTGTTCCGGCGGTTTGTTCCAACATTTATATCAGTCATCTCTTTATTGTTACTATTGATTTACATTACAACGCAGAATCGGCTGCAAAATTATAGCTTTTATGTGATACCATCCATTTTATTTTAACACTTGCGCGAATATCTGTCTGAAGCTGTCTGAAGGGGGCGCAAAGCAAAAAGGGATAAATCCGTAATGGAAATATCCCTTTTTGAACAGGTCGGTTAACCCGGATTCCGGTAGCCTTATTCTCCGTATTTGAATTTATCGCCGGTTGCTTCGATGATCATCCGGTAATAGGCATCGTCATATCCGCCAAATTTCAGGTCGATATCGCCGTTGCCGCCCTTTCTGGTTTTGATGTTTCCGTCGAGGTACTTAACAAAAAGCTGGCGGTAGAGCTCTTTCCAGCGCATAACGGTGCTGTTGCCCTGATTTGATGAATATTCGGTAAGGAACTCACGGGCTTTTGCCGGATTGTTTTTGTAGAGTTCCACAGCTGCTTTATCCACAACATTGGTGTAGGCCACAAACTTGTTTTCCAGCGCCGACTGCACTTTCTGAATATCGACGATCATATCGCTGTAGCGGGTGTAAGCAAGGTTCGACACCTGATTGAACACCCAGAATGCGGCATTGTCGGAGAAATCCATCATGGTTCCGTTTCCAACGGCAAAGGTTTCGGGAACGGCGTTGATTCCGCAATACATGGGTACATATACGGTGCTGTAGGTATCGTCAACGCCAAACCACAGGATACCGCCAACCGGATCGGGCAGCCATGAGCGCGATTGTGATACGAATGAGAAACCGGTCTGTTGGGTAGAGATGGCTCTTTCGTGCAGGTAGGTTTTTCCATCCACTTTCCAGGTCATCGGCCTCCAGCGAACAATTGATTTGAACGGGCCGGCGCCGATGTCCTTGGTCATATCGAGTTCGGTTCCCTGATAATAGTCGCGCATCATGCCCATCACATCCTGTACACTCAGCTTCTTATCGGGTTTCACCCACAGAGGCATACGGTTTTTCAGGTCGTGGCCCTTGGCATATTCGGTGTATTTCTCCATTCCGCTACTAACCCTGTTGAATCCTGCCCATACCCTGGCTTCGCAGAAGCGGGCAGCACCAAAATCCATGGGAGCGTAGATATCGGAGAAGCTGAAATCCTTATCGGCGCCGGTGAAGTATCCTTTTTCACGGGCAAAACTGATTACATCCGGTGAATAGATGCAGTTTTCGGGGTCGTTCAGCGGGAAGGTGGTGATGCGTGCCTGGTTGGCATGACCTGAAATATAGCCGTCGGGGATGCGCATGGCTACCCACACGGCGCCTTTGTTATGAACGGTGCGGGCGCGGCCCCTTTTATCTTTTACCGCCAGGGGCGATCCCTTGCCGATAAGTTCAAGAATCCACACTTCGTTGGGGTCGGCAATCGAGAATGACTCGCCCGAGCTGAAATAACCATATTCCGCAACCAGGCCGGTGAGTACATTAATCGCCTCCCGGGCAGTTTTTGCCCGCTGAAGGGTAATGTATATCAGGCTGCCATAATCCATAATTCCGGTTGTATCAACCAGTTCGGGCAACCCGCCGAAAGTGGTTTCGCCTATGGCAAGCTGATGCTCATTCATGTTTCCGACTACAGAATAGGTGTGCCGTGCCTGCTTGATTTTTCCAAGATACCTGCCCGAATCCCAATCATAAACCTCAAGCATGGTACCTTCGGGATAATCGGCTGCCGGCCTGAAATAGAGTTCGCCGTACAGCTCATGCGAGTCGGCGGAATAGGTAATCATGGTTGAACCGTCGGTGCTGGCACCTTTGGTAATCAGGAAGTTGGTACAGGCAATAGCAGGAAATGAAAAGAGCATTCCGGTCATTACCAGAAGAGCTAACAAACTGAGTTTACGCATAATATGAATTTTTTAAAAAGACTTCGTTTTACCGGAATCCGTTTTGCCGGACTAAACCGGCCGACGGGGCGGCCAAAATACAAAAAATAGAAACGCCTCCCCGGCCTGAAAAGTATATTTCATTTTTCTTCCGGGCCGGTTTTTCCAGCTCCGGCTGATGAAACCCGCATCAGGGGCGGGATACCCGTTATTTTTCATCCCGGCCCTGTATTAATTTTCATACAAAGCACAATTAATCATTGGTTTCAGAAGCCTGAATCTCCGTATTTTATTGTTTTTCAGAAACCTATATGGCTCACTCAGGATTCCGGGCATAATAATTTTCAACTAAATATCCATTGCATGGTAATGTTTGTTAAATTTGCTCGCTTTCAATCATACAATAATTCAGAGTCATGGCCGAAAACGCAACTGGCAGAATATCACAGATTATAGGTCCCGTAGTGGATGTTGCATTTGATCAGAAATCAGTATTGCCGAATATTTACGATGCACTTGAGGTAACCAACGACGAGGGGCACACCATTGTGCTCGAATGTCAGCAGGCCATCGGTGAGAGCACCATCAGAGCAATTGCGATGGACTCAACCGACGGGTTGTACAGGGGGCTGAAGGTGGTTGCGAAAGGGCAGCCCATCTCCATGCCAACAGGCGATGATGTTAAAGGCCGCCTTTTCAATGTTATCGGAGCCCCCATCGACGGGCTGGGTAAAGTTTCTGCCGAAGGAGCATACCCCATTCACCGCGAACCGCCCAGTTTCGAAAACCTGACCACCCAGCAGGAAGTGCTTTACACGGGAATCAAGGTTATCGACCTGATTGAGCCTTACGCCAAGGGCGGTAAGATCGGCCTGTTTGGCGGTGCCGGTGTGGGAAAAACGGTAATCATCATGGAGCTGATCAACAACATTGCCAAGCGGTATTCCGGACTATCGGTATTCTCGGGCGTTGGTGAGCGCACCCGCGAGGGGAACGACCTGCTCCGCGAAATGATTGAATCGGGCGTTATCCGTTATGGCGAAGAGTTCCTTAAAGATATGGAAAAAGGCGGCTGGGATCTGAGCAAGGTTGACCGCGAGGAGCTTCTGAAATCGCAGGCTACTCTGGTGTTCGGACAGATGAACGAGCCCCCCGGAGCCCGCGCAAGGGTCGCGCTGTCGGGCCTTACCATGGCCGAATATTTCCGCGATGGCGATGAAAAAACCGGAGGACGCGATATCCTGTTCTTTGTTGATAATATCTTCCGTTTCACCCAGGCCGGTTCCGAAGTATCGGCGCTGCTGGGCCGTATGCCGTCGGCAGTAGGTTATCAGCCTACATTGGCTACCGAAATGGGTATCATGCAGGAGCGCATTACCTCAACTAAACGCGGTTCAATCACCTCGGTTCAGGCGGTTTATGTACCTGCCGACGACCTGACTGACCCGGCTCCGGCAACTACCTTTGCCCACCTCGACGCAACAACCGTTCTCAGCCGTAAGATCTCCGAGCTCGGAATCTATCCGGCCGTTGACCCGCTCGACTCAACATCGCGAATCCTTTCGCCCGAAGTAGTCGGTGAAGAGCATTACAACACTGCTCTCCGGGTTAAGGAAATACTGCAGCGCTACAAGGAACTGCAGGACATCATTGCCATTCTTGGAATGGACGAGTTGTCCGATGAAGACAAACTGGTGGTTTCGCGTGCCCGCCGAGTACAGCGCTTCCTTTCGCAGCCGTTCCATGTGGCTACACAGTTCACCGGAATCCCCGGAACTTTTGTGGCCATTGAAGATACCATCAAAGGATTTAAGATGATTCTGGATGGCGATATGGATGAATATCCGGAAGCTGCATTCAACATGGTGGGAACCATTGAAGAAGCCATAGAAAAAGGAAAGAAATTGATGGAAGCCAAATAACCGGCTGACGGAAGAAGCATACAGACAATGGACCTTGAGATAATAACTTCTGAAAAAACCATTTTCAAAGGCGAAGTCAGCCTGGTACAACTGCCCGGAAAAACGGGATCTTTTGAGATTCTGCACAATCATGCACCCATGATTGCAAGTCTGAAAAAGGGGAAAATCAAAATGATTGATCCCGACAAAAACGTCAGTTATCTCGATATCGAAGGGGGCACTCTTCAGGTACTGAACAATAAAATTCTGATTCTGGCCGATTAGAGATAAGTAGCTGAGCTGATTCGTTGCTACGGAAGAGATAACCTGATATGCTTTAACCGGCGTATCAGGTTTTTTATTTTGTCCTGTGCGGGGTACTCTTTGTTTAGGGAAACTATTGAAATGCCGGAATGGAGAAAAAACCGGAAATAAAAAAAAACCGGCCTGAGCCGGTTTTTTGCGGTGGTATCGGCCGGGATCGAACCAGCGACACACGGATTTTCAGTCCGTTGCTCTACCTACTGAGCTACGATACCCCGTTTTGAGGCTGCAAAGGTAAGCAAGAAATTTATAATTTAACAAATATTTAAAAAAAAATCTTTCCGGTGGTTTAAAATGGGATAATTTTGCAAAACAAACAATACATCAACAGGGTTATACCATATTATAATAGTACAAGT
>LUZO01000074.1 GCA_001603685.1 Bacteroidales bacterium Bact_23 | reverse complement strand
TGATTATATTGTAGTCGGAAATTTGATTAAATTTTAATCAAAGATACAACTAAAAATCAATGATCCGACAAAAGGGGGGATTTTTTTTTTGAGGCAGGAAGCCGGAGGTCAGAAGTAAGAAGTAGGAAGTAAGAAGTAGGAAGTAAGAAGTAAGAAGTAAGAAGTAAGAAAAGCTCTAATGTCAAATGACAAATTTCTAAATGAGGTCAGAAGTAAGAGATCAGATTACTCCGATGCCTGAGGCTCTCGCGGTGGTTGAGCGCAGCCGAAACCAAGGCGGAGGAGATAAGAGGCAGGAAGTAGGAAAAGTTCTAATCCGCTGCGGCGGACCAATGTCAAATGCGCCGTCAGGCGCTGCAAATCTTCAAATCCGCCGAAGGCGGGTCAAATCTTCAAATCCGCCGAAGGCGGGTCAAATCTTCAAATCCGCCGAAGGCGGGTCAAATGCGCCGTCAGGCGCTTCATCCGCCAGAGGCGGACCGCCGCGGCGGAATAAGAGAAAAGCTCTTTTATGATGGTTAACAACGATAACAGAATCATTGCGCACCTGGATCTCGATACTTTTTTCGTATCGGTTGAGCGTCTGGGTAACAGCAGTCTGAACGGACTGCCGGTTATCATCGGCGGTTTGTCCGACCGGGGTGTGGTGGCGGGATGCAGCTACGAGGCTCGCACTTTCGGGGTGCATTCGGCCATGCCGATGCGGATGGCCCGTATCCTGTGCCCCGATGCGGTAGTTATCCGCGGCGATATGGAGCGCTATTCGCACTACTCAAATATGGTGACGGAGATAATTGAAGAAGCGGCGCCCGTCTATGAAAAGGCCTCCATCGACGAGCATTACCTCGACATCACCGGCATGGACCGCTTTTTCGGTTCATCGAAGTGGTCGCATGAGCTCAGGCAGCGCATCATCCGCGAAACGGGGCTGCCCATTTCGCTGGGGCTTTCGGTCAACAAAACGGTTTCGAAAATTGCCACCGGCCAGGCAAAGCCCAACGGCATGCTCGAAATCACCCGCGACCATGTGATGCCGTTCCTCAGTCCGCTTTCCATAAGCAAAATACCGGGCATAGGCGATAAAACCTTCCGGCTGCTGCGCTCGATGGGCGTATCCAGCATAGATACGCTGAGCCGCATGCCCGTGGAAATGGTGGAACGCCTGCTGGGGAAAAACGGCATCACCATCTGGAAAAAGGCCAACGGCATCGACCCTACGCCCGTTGAACCCTATTCGGAGCGCAAGTCCATCAGCAGCGAAACCACTTTTGAGCAGGACACCATTGACATCGGCATGATCAACGATCTGCTGCTGAGAAAGGTTGAGAAGCTTGCCTGGGAGCTCCGGCAGAAACAGAAACTCACTTCGTGCGTAACGGTAAAGATACGCTATGCCAATTTCGATACCTATACGCTTCAGCAGCGCATCCCCTACACCGCCTTCGACCACCTGCTGCTGCCCGTTACCCGAAGCCTGTTTAACCGGCTGTATCAGCGGCGGATGCTTATCAGGCTGGTAGGGGTAAAATTCAGCCATCTGATAAGCGGAATGCAGCAGATCAGTATGTTCGACGATACGCCCGAAACCATCAGCCTTTACCAGGCAATGGACCGCATACGGAACCGGTTCGGGCGGTATGCCGTTACCCGCGCAGCCGCCATCGGCGCCGCAACCGGCAAAAACGACCCTTAATCCGCTTTATGCGCTCCCCAATCCGGAAATACGGAAACAGGTAAGGCCCGGATAATGAATTTTGAACATAAACTTTTATTACACCCTGACTTACTGAAACTTATACCGTGCATTTAACCTTCACCTCATATTACAGTCTGCGTTACGGCACCCTTCCCGTCGGAGAGATTCCCGCGCTGGCCCTTGGAGCCGGAGCGGAGGCGGTGCTTCTTGCCGATATCAATAACACTTCGGGTACCATAGATTTTGTAAAGGATTGCAAAAAAGCGGGAATCCGCCCGATGGCCGGCGTTGAGTTCAGGGATGGCAACAGGCTGCTGTACACCGGAATAGCCGAAAACAACCGCGGTTTCAAGGAGCTTAACGATCTGCTGAGCCGCAGCAATCTGCAGGGCACTCCCCTGCCCCGGCCGGCCCCTCCCTTCCGCAATGTACTGGTGGTCTATCCCTTTGGCAGCCGGCAGGTTGCCGGGCTGGCCGAAAACGAATTCATCGGGGTGAGCATCAGCGATATCGGGAAGCTGCCGGTATCTGACTACCGGAAATATCCCGACAGATATCTGATTCACAACCCGTTCAGCTTTTCGGATGAAAAAGGCTACGAACTGCACCGCTACCTCAGGGCGATTGACAACAACATCCTGCTGAGCCGGCTGACGCCGGAGATGGTTGCCGGCAGCGACCGCATGATGATCAGCCATGAGAAGCTGAGGAGCGCCTTTTCCGGCCATCCGGCCCTGATCAGAAATACCGAACGGCTTACGGGCCGCTGCAGCATCGATTTCGATTACCACACCATTAAAAACAGGAAGACCTTTACCGGAAGCGCCTATGACGACCGGCTGCTGCTCGAAAAACTGGCAGCCGACGGGCTGGAATACCGTTACGGCAGAAACAACCGCACGGCAGCCGCCCGCGTGCGCCACGAACTTGACATCATCGACCGGCTCGGCTTCGGAGCATATTTCCTGATAACCTGGGATATCATCCGCTACTCCATGTCGCGGGGATTTTATCATGTAGGGCGCGGAAGCGGCGCCAACAGCATCGTAGCCTATTGCCTGCGCATCACCGATGTGGATCCGATTGAGCTGGACCTCTATTTCGAGCGGTTTCTGAATCCCAAACGGAGCAGCCCTCCCGATTTCGACATCGATTACTCGTGGAAAGAGCGGGACGAGGTACTCGATTACATATTCAAGCGCTACGGGCGGGAACACACGGCTCTGCTCGGCGCCACTTCCACTTTCAAGGGCAAATCGGCGCTGCGCGAACTGGGCAAGGTAATGGGGCTGCCCAAGGCCGAAATTGACCGCCTTGTGGATGACCCCAACAATCCGCTTAACCAGGATGGCATTACCCGCCACATTGCCGAACTCGGCACCCGGCTTGCCGACTTTCCCAACATCCGCAGCATTCATGCAGGCGGCGTGCTGATTTCGGAAGAGCCCATCACCTGCTACACTGCCCTCGACCTGCCCCCGAAATCGATGCCGGTGACCCAGTGGGATATGTATGTGGCCGAAGAGCTCCGGTTCGAAAAGCTGGACATCCTCAGCCAGCGCGGCATAGGCCATATCCGCGACTGCGTTGAAATCATCAGAAACACTTCGGGCATCAGCATCGACATACACCAGGTGGAGAAATTCAAGCGGGACGAGAAGGTAAAGGAGCAACTGCGCAATGCCGAAACCAACGGATGTTTCTATATCGAAAGCCCTGCCATGCGCGGGTTGCTGAAAAAACTGCGCTGCGACAACTACCTGAGCCTGGTGGCGGCAAGCTCCATTATCCGTCCGGGGGTGGCGCGCTCGGGTATGATGCGCGAGTACATACAGCGGTTTCATAACCCGCAGGGCTTTGAATACATCCATCCCGTAATGAAAGAGCAGCTCAGCGAAACCTACGGCGTAATGGTCTATCAGGAAGATGTGCTGAAGGTGTGCCACCACTTTGCCGGCCTCGATCTGGCCGATGCCGATGTGCTGCGCCGTGCCATGAGCGGCAAATACCGGTCGAGGGTTGAGTTTCAGAAGATTGTGGATAAATATTTCAGCAGTTGCAGGGAACGGGCCATTCCCGATGCCATTGCCGCCGAAGTGTGGCGGCAGATAGAGTCGTTTGCCGGCTACTCGTTTTCGAAGGCGCACTCCGCCTCATTTGCCGTGGAGAGCTACCAGAGCCTTTATCTGAAGACATACTTTCCCGTGGAGTTCATGGTAGCGGTCATCAACAATTTCGGCGGTTTTTACCAAAGCTGGGTGTACTTCAACGAGGCGCGCCGCTGCGGAGCCACCATTGAACTGCCCTGCGTCAACAACAGCAGCTACCTGAATTCGCTTGACGGGAAAACCATCTACATGGGCTTCGTACATATTGCCGGACTGGAGAGCAATCTGGCCGAAAGCCTGCTGGCTGAGCGCGAAAACAACGGCCCGTTTTCCGGCCTCACCGATTTTGTGGAGCGTCTTCATCCCACCATGGAACAACTGATTATTCTTATCCGCACCGGGGCACTCCGGTTTACCGGGCTCGGCAAACAGCAACTGCTGTGGGAAGCCCACATGTTTTCGGGTAAAAAACAGCCTGAGCCGGCAACCGCACTGTTCAGCCAGCCGGTACGACAATTCACGCTGCCCGCCCTGGAGCACAACCCGCTGGAAGATGCCTACGACGAGATTGAACTGCTCGACTTTCCGGTGAGCATGAGCTATTTCGACATGCTGCAAACCTCCTTCAGGGGGGAAATCTCCGCGCGGCAGTTGCCGGTCTCCACCGGAAAAATGGTACGGATGGCGGGCATACTGGTAACCATCAAGTATGTGAGAACCGTGAAAAACGAGATTATGCACTTTGCAACCTTCATCGACAACGAAGGCGAGTTTTTCGATACCGTGCATTTTCCCGATATCGCCCGTGCCTTTCCCTTCAGGGGAAGAGGCGTTTATCTGCTGCTTGGAAAGGTGGTGGAAGAATTCGGATTCCCCTCGCTAGAGGTTGCAAAAATGGCCAAACTGCCGCTAAAGGCTGATCCACGATTGCTGTAAAAACGGCACTCCTTTTTTAAATTTCCGCCGCATACCGCTGAATGGTTTCAATCAGTTCATTTTTTCTGATTGGCTTTGCCAGGTACTCGTCGCAGCCCGCTTCCATGCAACGCTCTCTCTCTCCGGGCAATACATAGGCAGTCTGAGCGATAACCGGAAGGCCGGGGCGCATTTTTTTGATTTCACGCGTGGCTTCATAACCGTTTAATACGGGCAGC
This sequence comes from Bacteroidales bacterium Bact_23, assembly GCA_001603685.1. Lineage (GTDB taxonomy): Bacteria > Bacteroidota > Bacteroidia > Bacteroidales > Lentimicrobiaceae > Lentimicrobium. Next base: position 2,686 of record LUZO01000074.1, on the reverse strand, counting down.
TCAATATCCATCAGAACCAGATTGATGGAAGGATCGGATTTGCAGATATCCACGGCCCTTTGCCCGTTAACGGCGCGGACCACCCGTGCATTCAGCTTTTCGAGCAGTGAACTGAGGTAAAAATAGTTGGTATCCACATCCTCAACGATCAGTATGTGGCTGTCACTCAGATCGGGGCGGTTGGGTTTCTGGCTCAGCGCAAGCTGCGGATCCTGCGACTCCTGAGGTTTCCGCAAAGGAAGGGTAAACCAGAAAGTAGAACCCTCGTCAGGAAATGAGTCGAGCCAGATCTTTCCGCCCATAATCTCAACCAGGTTTTTGGTGATGGCAAGTCCCAGTCCGGTGCCGCCAAGATTTCGGTCGGCAGTCTCTTTAACCCTCCCGAAGCGTTCAAAAACCAGCTTCTGATCTTCCATGGCTATCCCGATACCGGAATCGCGGACATAAAACAACAGTTTTCCGCCCTCGATGCGATATCCGATTTCGATAAAACCGTCGTCGGTGAATTTCACGGCATTGCTCAGCAAATTCGAGACGATCTGCTTAACCCTCAGCGAATCGCAGTAAATACTAAAATCTTCGTCGGGAATCCCTTTCTGGACATACAGCATGACATGACTCTTATTTCTCCTGTCGAGCTCTTGTCTGAAGGCAAGTTCCATTTCATCGAGTAATGAATTCACCTTGCATTCGGCGTAATTTAGCTGCAATTCTCCGGCTTCAATCTTCGAAATGTCAACGATGTCATTCACCAGATGAAGCAGGCTGTCGCCGCTTTTCAATATGGCATCGAGGTAGCGCTCTTTCTCTCCCCGGCCAAGTCCCGAATCCTGAAGCAGTTCGGCAAAGCCCATGATGGCATTCATGGGGGTGCGCATATCGTGCGACATGTTGGAGAGGAAAATGCTTTTCAGGCGATCAGATTCTTCGGCTTTCAATTTGGCTTCACGAAGGGTGATTTCCGTCTGGATTCGGAACATGGCCAGCGCAAAAAGGTTGACAAAACGCTGCACCGTTACAATCAGTTCGCTGTTGTAGGGGCGTTCGCCGTTTACCAGAAATATCATGGCAAACGCATGTTTGTCGACCACCGACGGTACGCACATCAGCCGTTTGATGGTAACTTCCTGATGGGGAATGCAGGGCAGGTCGCCCACATAGTCGAAATCGTTTTTTATGGCGGCTTCGGATAGATCCACAAACTGCCCGAATATACTGTTTTTCAGGCGTTCAGCCGAAACCGGCAAAGGTTCTGAGATGCCCTCATTCCCCCGGCTGCAATAAATTTTGTAATTCTCACTTCTTTGATCTCTGGTAAGAAGGTAGGAAATTTCGCTTCCGGTAAACTTTTTCAGGTATGTCTGGATATTGTGGGCAATCTCCGGCATGGTAAGCTTGCCACGGAGGAATTCCAGCCCCGCCTCGGCAATCCGCTGGTTAACGGCAAGCACACGAACCAGCTTTTCTTCCGACGATTTCAGGCCGGTAATATCGGTAATCAAACCTTCAATTTCAATCAGTTCGCCTGCCTTATTATATATCCCGCGGCCCCGCTCCTGCACCCACCTTACTCTTCCGCTCTTTGTTATAATATGATAATCAATGCTGTAATAATTATGCTGCTTCAGACCTTTCTGAACATCATACCAAACCCTTGCCACATCATCGCTAACAATCAGGCTGTTAAAATTAATCTGGTTTTCGCCCGTCAGTTCTCCTATTTCATACCCAAGCAATTTTTTGCAACCTGAACTTATATATAACATCGTCCAATTGCTGTCGTTTTTGCAGCGGAATGCAATGCCCGGAATATTTCTCAGCAGCAACTCCCTGTTTTCCTGAAATGTCTTTAATTCCTTGATTGTCTTTTTCTGTTCTGTGATATCCATAAAGCACTGGATGGCATAAGCCGCACCGGTTCCGGATAACCTCAGATTGTAGCCAAAAGTCTCATAGAATACCTTTTCGCCTTCCCGGTTTTCAAATTCGCATTCCCTTTTCGCATCAGAGTCCGAAGTTTTTATTCCCGAAAGGGTTTCGTTCAAAATACCGGAAAGGGCTTTGAAAAACGATTTACCGGAATCATCCTCTTTTCTCAGGGCACGCTCGAACTCAGCGGCTGCTCCGTTCGATGCAATCACTTTACCTGATTTCAGGTCGAGCAGATAGAGCGGATGGCTGAAAGCTTCAATAAATAAGGATAAAACAACATTCAGGTCATCATGGCTGAAGTGCTTTAAAGCAGATTCATCGGTTTTTTGGAGTTCAATTTTTAGCAAATAATACCTGTCAGCAGGCAGGATAAGTGAAGAAACCGAGACATGCACCCGCCCTTTTCCTTCTTTCAACTCAAGATTCGGCAATACAATAATGTCAGTATCTCCGGTGGCTGCAGGCACAAAATCCGGCCGCTCCGCAAACAATACTTCAAAAACCGGTTTCCCGAGGATGCCTTTTTCCAGATCCCCGATTGTTGAGACCAGGTGTTTATTCAGGAATAGAATATTAAAATCGGAATCGGTCACAACAACCATTCCCGGAAGTGTATTTATCAGGGAATCAACAAATTCATAGGAGTATTGCCGCGACGATGTAACATGAGACCCGTATAAATGATTTCTGGCATCTCCTTTTAAATCAGATATTTTCTTATTTTCTTTCTGGCTCATGCTTCTATAAAATAATT
>LUZO01000073.1 GCA_001603685.1 Bacteroidales bacterium Bact_23 | reverse complement strand
GTCATATCTATATATTATTGGTATCCTTCAAATATACGAATTATTTGTCAATAAACAAAATAATACCGATTTGAAAAATATAACAGATCAATTATACCGGTTGGGAAAACGCCCCGATTTCCGCAGTTTCCGTGGATAAACAAGAATTTTCAGGCATGAAAAATGCCGTCAAAACAAAATAATAAATATGGATAACAGAAACTAACCCTTTAAGCAATAGGCCCCCGTCAGGCCGCCCCCTTTTTATCAGCCTTATTTCAGCAGGTTGGCCGCCAGGCATGAGTGTACCGGAATAACTGCTACCGGATCACCAGGGCGAAGGGAGGCAGCCCATTTGCTGCCCAGTCGCAGAATGCCGTGCTCCTGTGAGAGCGAAACCAGATAATCCTCTCCTTCGGGGAGCATCCACTCTTTTCCGTTAAAGGGAACCGCCAGCCCGAAAATCCTGCCGGCCCGGGGGTCTGTGAGGGACTCTTTCGAGAGGTGCACCGCACCGCCATAAATCAGCGCCTGATTCCGTTCGCGATAAACCGATACGACGGGGCAAATTACCGCAGCCGCAATCTGTTCGTAGCTGCAACTGCCAATTCTGAGCTGCATCAGGTCGTAATAGACAAAATTGCCGGGCCGGATCTCGTCAATACCGCTGAAATCAGTACAAATGCTGCACGAAGGGGTATCGCCCGAGGAGGTGATGATTCCGGGGAAACGGCCCTGATATTTCCGTTTCAGTTCCGCAAGAGTGGCGTTGCTTTTTTCGGCCAGCCCAATAACCTCCTCCCGGCTTTTTGCCCGATAGGTATGTCCGGTATGGGTAAGAAAACCGCGGAAAGCGAGCCGCCCGGCGGTTGACTGAATAATCTGCTCTATGGTAGTATGGCCGTCGGGCAATACGCCTGCCCTGTGATATCCCACATCCACCTTGATAAAATAGCCGGCCGGATGTTTCAGCGATGCGGCAAGGGCCGCCGCCTGTTCGGGCATATCGAAAAGCAGGTTGAGCCTGACCTTTCCGGCAAGTGCACATATCTCATCAACCTCACGGATATTCATTGGAAAGGCAATGGTGATGTCATCCCACCCCGCTTCGGCAAACTGCCTAGCCATACTTACCGACGAAACGGTGATGGCCCGAACGCCCGCCTCACGAAACCACTCACCCACTTCAGCCGACTGGTGCGTTTTGAAATGCGGCCGGAAATGCAATCCGTAATAAGCGGCTTTTGCAGCCATTGCCCTGATGTTGCTTTTTGCAATCCGGTGGTTTACCAGTAGCCGGGGTTTATTGTAATCCATTGAAGAGGTGTTTTGGGTTGCTTTTTCTTAATCGGCTTCATGCTGCAAAATCCACTCGGCATCCAGGCGCAGCATCTCCCTGTAACTGATTCCCCTCTCGCCGGCTTTTTTCTGAATCAGAGCCCTGTATTCGGGGTTCATTTCAATGCTCCTCATGATCTCCTGAAGGCGGGCTTCCACCCCGGTCAATCCGGCAGAATCATGTACTCCGGCATATAACTGTTCTCCCCGGTTCAGTGCATCATACACCTGATCGATAAAGCCGTATGGGAAACGGTAGAGGTTGGCCTCGGTCGCCATAACGATGATGACATCCGCATTACTCAGTTCATCCATCAGATTGAGTTCGGAAACCTTCCGTGAGTTTTCCCATTCCGGATTAAATGCCTCTTCGTTGTAATACCAGAAATTATTGCTGCCGAAAAGCCGTGCGGAAATGCCCTCGCCGTAAATATTCCAGTAATAACTGTCGGCAATCACAATTGCATTTGGTTTTATTCTTCCCGACTCCGGCCCGAACCGCAGTCTGGGGTATGCCATCCGGTAAGGGCGTATGGGGAACAGCAGGTTCATGCCTTCAGCAATATCGTAATCAGGATTTCGCAGCGTATCGGGAAGGTCAAAGCCACTCCAGCCGAAACCGATCATATTGATATGCTGTTCCCTTTCGATAACCTTTATCAATGAATCCAATGCCAGAGCCACACCATAGGCGCTCCAGTGGATGCCGCACTGCGGATAGAGCGGATAAGTAGCGGTATCCTTCATGCTGACGAACCACTCGTTGAAGTCGAGCAGCGGCAAGTCAAGTTTTCCGAATTCCTGGCGGATGACTTTCGCATTGGTCGCTTCGCCCGATGGTTTTGCCATATACTTGTCAGGAATATACTCGGGGAAGAACGATGCCTTGCCTGGAGCCATCACAAACAGCAGCGTTTTTCCGGCAGCCTTCAGCTTCTCGTTCACAAATGCGGCTTTTCCGGCCTGTTCCGTAATTTTCTCCCTGCCAACAAAATCCCAGCCCTTGTAAGCTTTAATGTAATTGATTTCGTACAGGTATTTCTCCTTACCGATCACAACTCCGGCAGCCTGAGCCGTATCGAACAGTGTATAGGCAACCTGGTTGTTAAGCCTGACCAGAAACGGCCTGAAACCGATGGTATGTTCAAAATAGTTGTTATAGGCCTCCTGAAAGCTGCCGTCGAAGATCGCTTTCCGGTTTGCTTCCGGCTTTTCGGGCATGCTGAATGAACCCTTCAGCGGGGTTTCAGGGAAAAGCGGCATCGTCCGCTGAATCAGCGGCATACTGATCATCAGCATCAGCATGATATAGAGGATGTTCTTAATCTTACCCATCCGGCAGCATTTTTCGATATTCCGCATAAGGCAGAAATCCGTTTCCCGAAACAGTCAATCCGGCCGAAATGCAGTTCCCGGCCATCCGGCCAGGCTCTTTACTGTATTTTTCAACCGGGTGTTTCATTTCTCAACTCAATTTATACTTTTCTTTTTCAACTTTCAAAACTCCCGCTTAGACCTCAGAATCTGAAATAAATAAACGGATTAAACCCCGACGATGTGATGGCGGAGAGGCTGAAAATAAACATCAGCACCGATGCGCCGGTCATAATCAGCAGGGTTGACATCTCCTGTTTTTTATCAAACAGCTTCATCTGCCATTTTTCAATGTTTCCAACCGAACCCCAGAACCCGAAGAAAGCACCGACCGCCAGAATCATCCACACTTTCTGACTGATGAAAATGGCCGGCCCTGAGGAAAATGCAAACATCCGTCCGATGTAGCCAAGGGCATAACCAAGCGAATCGGCCCTGAACAGCACCCATCCCACCAGGGTAATGATAAAGGTGATGACGATTGAAGGATATTTTCCGATGGCTTTATAGAATTTCAGCAGAAAGAGGCGGTCCAGAATCAGGAAAAAGCCGTGGAAAGCGCCCCATGCCACGAAGTTCCATGCGGCTCCGTGCCAGAATCCGGAGATCAGGAAAACCAGCCAGAGGTTAAAATAGAGCCGGCTGATGGATACGCGGTTTCCGCCCAGCGGAATGTAAAGGTAGTCGCGCATCCAGCGCCCCAGCGAGATGTGCCATCTGCGCCAGAACTCCGTGATACTCTGCGAAATATACGGATTGTTGAAGTTCTCAAGGAAATCGAAACCGATCATTCTGCCCAGCCCAATGGCCATATCGGAATAACCGGCAAAATCGTAATAAATCTGGAAGGCGTAGGCAATCACTCCAACCCAGGCGGTGGCAGTATCCATGCCGGCGGGCTCAACTGCAAATACCGAATCGGCATACTCACCCAGCACATTGGCAATCAGCACCTTTTTGGCCAGGCCCATGGCAAACCTGAAGAAGCCGGTAAGGCGGTTGTCAGGATTTTCATTATAGCGCCTGTCTTCAAGCTGGTCGGCAATTTCGTTGAAACGAACAATAGGCCCGGCAATCAACTGAGGGAACATCAGGATGTAAAGCGCAAAATCGCTCATCCTTTTCAAAGGCTTATGAACCTTACGGTAAACATCCACCGCATAGGTCATCTTCTGAAAACTGAAAAACGAGATTCCGATGGGTAATGCCACTTTGGTCCACTCAACCGGCGTACCGCCAAAGCTTTCGATCAAAGCATTAAAATTCTCGACAAAGAAATTGGCGTACTTGAAATAAAGCAGCATTCCTATATTCAGAACAACCGAGAATGCAACCAGCAGCCGCTTTTTGTTGCCAACAGATCTGTGCATTACCTTCACCGCATAAAAATCGGCAATAATGGAACCGATGACAATGAAAATGAAAGTTGGCGCGCCCCATCCATAAAAGAACAGGCTCGCAACCAACGCTACATAATTCTTGTATTTTACATCGGCAAAATAATAGAATAGCAGAAAAACCGGCAGAAAGTACAGAAGAAACAGGCTGCTGCTGAAAACCATCGTTCAGGGTTTTGAGGATGCCGAAAATTTTTAGTTGGCAAATTTAATGAAGTTGATGAGATAACTGAAAAAGATATCCGATATTACAATAAAAAGCAGTCCGATATTTTTGAAATCCAAAGATTTCATTCTGCTATGCAGCCTTTTTCAG
>LUZO01000072.1 GCA_001603685.1 Bacteroidales bacterium Bact_23 | reverse complement strand
CCCTTAACCGGTATAACTCATAATTGTGGTAAATATTTTATCAGATAAAAGAAAGCAGGAGAAAATTCGTAAAACTTTCTCCTGCACTTGTTTCTCATAAGTCTGACGATGCTTCTTACATCAGAAGGTTGAGAAGCAGTTTTATAAGGATTGAAATTCCAATCAGAACAGCCAGAATAACAATAAATGGCTTAAATCCTGACGTACCTTTCTTTGCTGTCTTATCAGTTGACATGGCAGTGAGAATTAGATTAAAAAATTGTTTTAAAAGATCAAAACGATTTTTTCCGGCTTCCTGCAGGATGCCGGTTTCAATCCTAAATTCTCAGTATGCAAAGGCGGTTTAAAAGGTCGGATGAGGTAAGCGGGGGGAAATGTTCCCTGGATTGTCTGAGGTAAAAGTTATGGGCTTTGTTGTACTCAAAAACAGCATTGCAGAACGAAAAAATAATGGAGTTCTCCGGCTGGAATACAGGCCTTTCGTAGCCTGTTTCCCTCTCGCCCTGACTGATTGGAAGCATTGTGACGGCTTTCTGCTCTATCAGGGGATGCGAATCGCCGATAAAATTGCCGGAAAGAGTGGGCTGAACCATCTGCACGGAAAGGTGAAAGGTAGCCAGTAAAAGAAAAATATAAAATATCTTACCGTGCAGTTTCATTTGGTATGGAGCTATTCTTATGGCAATATTTTTACCGGTGCAAAGATACGAATTATTCAATCGGTTTTGTTATACTGTTTTGCTGCCGGATCATTTCTTTTGCGTATTGCACAACGAAATACGCGCTTCATAAAAAACGATCCGGGCGGGTGAATAAACCTGAAACCGGGGCGCAAGTTTTTGGCATCCGGTTTGTCAAAATAAAGATGTAACTTTCACCTTTAAATCTTATCTGATTCATACGATGACCGACAGTGAACTGATTTCCGGCCTTTCATCCGGAAACCCTGAAGCAGGCCGGTTGCTGGTTGAAAGATTTCAACAGCAGGTCATCAATGTGTGTATCGGATTGCTGCATAACAGATTTGATGCAGAGGATGTAGCTCAGGATGTGTTTATCGAAGCCATGAGAAATGCTCATCGATTCAGGGGCGAGTCAAAAATCAGCACCTGGCTGTATCGCATTGCAGTCAACCGCTCACTTAATTATCTGAGAAATAATAAGCGGCAAAAACTGATGGTTGAGATTGGCTCCGTTTTTGGATTATTTGAAGGAGAAACCATCCGGGATTCCAGAGAGCCAGCAACAAATTTCAATCAACTTGAAGCTGAAGAACTGAAGAGAATTCTCAAGACGGCAATCGATAGTTTGCCTGAAAATCAGAAAGTTGCCTTTACATTAAATAAGTTTGAAGAGTTGTCGTATAACGAGATAGCCGAGGTAATGGAGACCAGCCTTTCGGCGGTGGAGTCGTTGATTCACCGGGCAAAAAGGAACCTTCAGAAAAAGCTTAAACACTACTTTAATCCATAGTGGGCGCAAGAAAATTGTTTATTTGGTGTCAAAATAAAAATTGAAGCAGATGAAATGCACTGAAGTTCAGGAATTAATTATTGATTTAACCCCGTTGTCCGGAGAGAGGCCATCCAACGCTGCTCTTGAACAGCATCTTCAGGAGTGTGTCTCATGCCGCAGGGTGGCTGAGCGGTATTCATCGGCTTTATATGAATTAGCCGGTGAAAGACAGCTGACAAATGACCCGTTTTTCTACGATAGGATCATAAAGAAAATGAACGACGGGCAATCCGTTGCAGTCAGGAAACTCTGGTCATCGAAAGAATATTATCAACTAGGCCGTGCGCTTGCCGGATTTGCAGCTGCCGTTTTGCTTGGAATATGGCTGGGATCCAGAGTGATAGCTCCGCTTGTTACCACACCGGCCGTTAAGGAAAACTATTCTGCCGAAAAGCAGGAGTCTTACGAACAGGAGATCGATTATGGTAGCGAAGCACTTGCCAGACTCGAATACTATTTTTTTGATGATGCTAATCAGGAGAAAAAATGAGCACTGTCAAAAATAGCAGATACATCCTGCCCCTGATCATCTTACTGACCATCATTAATGTTGTGGCAGTTTTTACTGTTTACAGCCGGGTAAGGCAAAGCGAGCGGCAAGTTGTTGATAAGCAGGATACTACTTCACAACCCCCTCCAGGAAGGAGGCATTTTCCACAAATGCTTAGGGATGAAGTTGGGTTTGATGATGAACAACTGGAGCAGGTTTGGGAATCAAGAAAAGATCAGCGGGAAAAAATGGAGCCTGTTTTTGTGGAACTTGGAAACCTGAACGAACAACTGGTTCTGGAAGTGATGAAGCAAAAGCCCGATACCTTGAAAATTAACAGGCTTTGCTCTGAGATTGGAAATTACCATGCTGAATTAAAGCATCTTATGGTATATCACATGCGCGATGTCTGGCATATTGCAGAGCCTGAACAGCGCACCAGATTAACCACATTCTACCTTGGTATGCTTAAAGGCGATCCTTCGGTTTCAGGCAGGGGAGGAGATCACAGGCATCGCAGAGGAAGGCGGTTTAATAACAAAGTAACAAACGATTAATCTGATTAACTATGAAAACAAAAAGAATTAACTTGTTGACGATCATTGCTGTAATTGCAATGATGAGCATTCCGTTAACCGAGGCAATGGCCCAGAGGCCCGGCCGCGGTTATTGCTGGAATGATGGACCGGGTATGGGGCGGGGTATGCAGCGGCAGGAAGGCAGAAATATGGCCGAAAGAATTCCCGGACTGACCGATGAACAGAAAACCGGTATTGAGAACCTGAGAACTGCCCACCTCCGCAAAGCTGAACTGATCAGGGCTGAGATTGGTGAAAAACAGGCGCGCCTGAATACGCTTCGTCTGGCTGAAAAACAGGATGAAAAAGCCATTGACAAGACGATTGACGAAGTTTCGAAGCTTCGGGGCGATCTGATGAAAGAGAGAGAATCGCACAGACGCGAAGTAAAAGCACTGCTAAATGATGAACAAAAGGTTTGGTTTGATTCGAATTGCGGACAAGGTTACGGCAGAGGCTTCGGCGGCCAGGGAATGGGCAATCGCGGCTACGGAATGCGTGGTGGCCGTTACTGCCGGAGATAAGGTTTTAAGCGGTTAACCGATTCAATAACAGCGGCATTGTTTTTTGCCGCTGTTATTGTTTTATGGAAAAGGCATCTCTTCCGTTCATACATCCGGTGTGCATGGCTTCCTGGTTTTGCATAATGGCGCCTCCCCACTGATTGTGGTTATATATATAAGGTGTATCGAACCAGCTGTCAACATGCATGGTTAAAGTCAGCTCATTCGTCCCGGATGCCTTAACGGTAAACGGCCCACCCGATGGCTTTACAGTGAAATGATTGTGGATGAAGCCAATAATGTCCTTTACATCTCCCGAATTATTTTTGTAGATCTGCCCGATTCCGAGATGGAAGTTGAAAGGCTTTTTAACTGCCTGATTGTCAACCCACCATCCGTTCAGCATCATATAGTGGTAGCCGCCACCAAGCACTTCGGGCCAGGCCATATTAACTTCAGGCGGATTCACGAAAATAAACGACTTGTTACGCTCCTCCGAGAGTCCGAATGTGAAAGTAAGACTGTCATAGGTGCCTTCAGGTAGCGATTCCAAAGCCGTCCATTCAAGCGTTTCAGGAAGTTTTGTGTCGCAGTAGTGAATGTTCTCTTCTTCTTTCAGGCTGATTTTTCTCCCATCGCTGTGATGCAGTACGAGATCGGAAATGAAGTACATAATCTCTTTGACTTCGTATGGGTTCCCGGCTGCATTTTCATAAATCAACTGACCCGTGACCAGCGGCGCATCCTTAACATCATGTTTAAAAACGATTTTCAGCTCATTGACGGGTTGTTCATCATTTTTGCCGTTGCAGGCAATCAGCAGAAAAGGCATCAGTAAGAGAGCTGCTCTGTAAAAAAGGTAATTTCTTTTCATGATGGTATGTATTAACCGGATAGGTTTATGTTGTTCGGGATGCTTCATTAAGGCATTACAAGAGTTAATACTGGAATGCTCATACCTGACAATCGGCACAAAAACTGTTCCTGTTTTGCTTTTTTTGCTGATTCAGCTACCTTTTGCTATTTTATCTGTTCAGCAGTGGACTGAGTGCTGATCAGGCATCAGGAGAAGGCAACTTTCAAACAGGCATTCCCTCATAAATCGCCCCGCCAATGTTATCGGCATCGGCTCCTGTAACCGAAGCCAGACAATTCGGTTGATACCGGTATCTGAGTACGCCAAGCAGAGCAAAGACCAGCGCTTCCTTGTAATCAACAAGCTTGTTTTCAGGGATTACAATGCTGCATCCGCCAGCTTCCCGGATCAGTTCCATCAGGAAATCGTTGTAAACGCCGCCACCGGTAAATAAAACCTTACCGGATGGTGCCGAAGGCAAAGCGCGGCTAATCTGGCCCGCAATGTGCCGGGTAAATGTGTGAAGTATCCCCGGAATATCATCGGCAAATTTGTCCGCCACGGGGAATATGTACTTCTCAACCCACTCTCTTCCCAGCGATTTTGGCGGAAGGGTGCTGTAGTAGTCCAGGGCTTCCAGTTTGTTGAATAATTCCGTAATCAGCTTTCCGCTACGGGCAATTTTGCCGGAATCATCGAATTTCAGCCCAAGTTGGGCCACATAATGGTTCAGGATATAATTTGCAGGCGAAATATCCCAGGCAACTCTTTTTCCATCCGCCTCCATCGAGATGTTCGAAAAACCTCCGATATTCACACATGCAGCAAATTGGCCGAACAGCAATCTGTCGCCTATCGGGACAAGCGGAGCGCCCTGCCCGTTTAGTGCCACATCGAGAGAGCGGAAGTCGCAAATAGTGGTTACTCCTGTAATGGCGGCAATCTGAGCGCCGTTGCCTGTCTGAACGGTAAAGCCTTCGCCGGGAACATGAAAAATGGTGTGGCCGTGGCTGGCAATCAGCCTGGGTTGAAAGTTGTGCCTGTGGATAAACTTGCCGGTTTCCCGGCCCATCCAGCGCCCGAATTCATTGTGAATACGGAAATAGTTAAGTGCTGAGGCTTTTTCAGCCTGTTTCAGCATAGCCGCTATTTCCGGACTGAAGGGGATTGTTTCAGCATGATCAATGGTGTAACTGATTTTTTCGTTTCTGAAATGAAAAGAACATGCAGCAATATCAAGCCCATCCAGTGAAGTGCCCGACATCAGCCCGATGGCACGGATGTTATCATTGTTTTCAGAGTTCATCGGTTATGGTTTCCAGTTTCATTCCGCGCGAGCCTTTTATCAGTATTGTTTTATCTGCCGGCGGGCATTCCGACAGGTAATTCTTTAAATCGCTTACCGAAGAAAAAGCCATAGCCGCTTCAGGGGCTTTTTTTGCTGCCTTCAGGAATGCAGCGCCAACCACAATGGTTTTCTCAAATCCTGCTGAAAGTGCCAGTTTCAGAATATTTTCATGTTCCTGCTCTTCAACATCGCCCAGTTCAAACATATCGCCGAGGATAACCATCTTTGTTCCGGGGGATTTCAGGGCAAAGTTGTTGAGAGCGGCAGCCATACTCGAAGGATTGGCATTGTATGCATCCAGAAGCAGTGTGTTTTTTGCAGTTTTCACTATCTGCGAGCGATTCATGGAAGGTACATAGGATTCAAGGGCAAGTTTAACATGATTCAAATCGGCTTCGAAATGGCCGGCAATGCAGATGGCAGCCATCACATTGGAGAAGTTGTAACTGCCAAAAAGCTGAGTTTGTATCTCTATTGAGGTTGGCCTGAGCAATTTGAGGGATAGGAAAGGGTCGGTTTCGGCTATTGCTCCTGAATAGCGAGATATCCCTGTAGTGCCATAAGTGATTTGGGTCAGATTTTTTGATAAATCCATCAAAAGCGGATCATCTGCATTAACGAAAACAGTTCCGCTGTTATCTGTCAGAAAATCATAAAGCTCTTTTTTTGTTTTTATTACACCATCGATTCCCCCAAAACCTTCGAGATGTGCTTTTCCAATGTTGGTAATTATTCCGTGCGTTGGCCGGGCAATTTCACACAATGCGGCAATTTCACCTTTATGATTTGCGCCCATCTCAATTATGGCAATTTCGGTTTCCGGAGATATATTAAGCAGGGTAAGCGGTACTCCGATATGATTATTCAGGTTGCCTTTTGTAGCATGGGTTCTGAATCTGGTGTTTAAAGCTGTGTATACCAGCTCTTTGGTTGTTGTTTTGCCATTTGTTCCCGTAATTCCGATTACGGGGATGTTGAGGCTGTTCCGGTAATCCTTAGCAAGTTGCTGAAGGGCGTCCAGGACATCATCAACCAGCAATGTTTTCTCTCCTGTATAGCAATCGGGATTGTCGATGACGGAATATGCTGCACCTTTCTCAAGTGCCTGATTTGCAAAAAGGTTCCCGTCAAAATTATCGCCTGTTAATCCGAAAAAAAGGCTTCCCTGCAGCACTTTTCTAGAGTCGGTGCAAATGTGGGGATGTTGCCTGAATAGCCGGTAAATCTCAGCAGAAGAGGTCGTATGTATTTTGCCAGTCATTGTATAAAAGCCTTGCCGGAAATTTTAACGAAAGTAATAAGACGAATCCGATTTTATAATATTTGGGAACAAAAAAAGTCCATTCGCCTGGCAAATGGACTTTTCGCATCAAATAGTTTTTTTACTTCCGTTTATTGGTGGAATATGATCCGCCAACCTTGCCCATTGCACACCTGAATCCGATGTAATTGGTAGAAAGATCCTGATCGAGATACCTTCTGGTAGCCGGGCTGAGATAGTATGCGGGATCTCTCCATGAGCCGCCCTTGTAAACCCTTGATTTGTCAGAAATCAATGATGTTTTGGCATACTCATACATCATATTGGTTGTATTAACGGTGTCGGCCGGTGAGGTTGACCAGTCAGGGTTAATGGTTGACTGGTAGTCGCCGTCGAGGTAATTGATCTGGTTGGCACTTCTGTAATTGAAGCGATCTTTGCTCTCTTCAGTGGTTACATTGCGGTATCTGATTCTTCCGAGGCTGTCTTTTGGAGCAAGGAAACCTTCTTCATCAGTTACTTTGGTTGTAAATACATTACCACGGAAAGGAGCATAGTCTGACATATCTTCAAAAGTAAGCGGTCTGTAAACATCGAGTACCCACTCAGCCACATTGCCGGCCATATTGTACAGGCCGTAATCGTTTGGCCAGTAAGCTGCAACTTCAGCAGGCAGGTCAGCGCCGTCGTTCAGGCTTCCTGCCACACCCATGTAGTCGCCGCGTCCTCTTTTAAAGTTGGCGAGGAACTGTCCGTAATACTTTTTCTGGTCTGAACGAATCACCGTTCCGTTCCAGGGATATACTCTGCGCTCAACAACACGCTCATAAACGGTAGTTCCAACAAGTCCCAGAGCTGCAAACTCCCATTCGGCCTCGGTAGGCAGTCTATATTTTGGTACCATGATACCATCTTCGAGTTTGGCACGGCGTTCTCCCGTTCCGCTGGGATTCAGGTCTTTGAGTGGTTTATTGACAAGACCTTCATACTGACCTGCAAGGTATGCGTCGGTATTGAAGTTGTTGGCGTTTCGCTGATCGGGGTCGAAGTCAAGAATTCCGTGGCGAATCAGCAGCATTTCATTTACGCGGTCGGTTCTCCAGAGGCAATATTCATTGGCCTGAACCCAGCTAACACCTACTACAGGATAGTTTCTGTAGGCAGGGTGACGGAAATAGGTTTCCACCAATGGCTCGTTGTAAGCCAGTTTTTCGCGCCATACCAGGGTGTCGGGCAATGCTTTGCGGTATACCTCTGGATAATCTGTTCCAAAAACACGGCTGAGCCAATAAAGATATTCAACATAATCCACATTGGCCACTTCGGTTTCGTCAATGTAAAACGACGGAACGGTCACTCTTCTGGGGATGTTATCCCAGTCGTACATGGGGTTATCAGTAGTTCTGCCCATGGTAAATGTACCTCCTTCAACAAGCTTCAGACCAGGGCCTACCGGTTGCTCACCGTATTTGGTGTTTACCTGGAATCCGCCGTTTTTGGGGTTGTTGTATTCCCAGCCGGTTGTGCGAGAGGTTTCTTTGGCACAAGAAGATGCTAGAAAGAGTACTGTTGCAAAGAAGGTGATCTTCAGATAGATGTTTCTGTGGTTGATCATTTCCGGAAATTATTGTTTGTTGATTTGTTATTAACTAAAACCTGGGGCATTTTATTGCCTTGTGCTTAATAGTTTTTTGTCCGCAGTCGAATTGCCATGCAAATGAAATTTCATGGGCTCCGCCTGTAGCATTGGTTAATCGTGAGATTGTGTAATCGTAACTGTAGCCAACTTTGAATTTTGCATGCTGAAATCCGATCAATGCAATAACGGCATCAGGATTTTCAAAGTTATGCCTGAACCAGCCTCCAACAACGAAGGGATGTACATTCAGATAGACACCGAGGTTTAACTGATGAAACTCGCCCTGCTGCTGATACATGATATTTGGGGATATACTGAGATCTTCCACATCTCCGCCGCTGAGTCCCTGACGCATATCTATAAGTGCGCCTGCATGGGCGGTAACCTTCATCGGAAGTTTGCTGTCACCATTGCTGTAGAATGAATTATCGGGCTGAGATAGATGATGGGCTGCAAATCCACCGTACAGCCTTTCCTTATATCCGAAAAGCATTCCTGCCGAGAAATCAACCATTCCGATGGTCAGGCGATCGGGCGGGCTCTCAAGGGTAGGCGGAAGATTGTTAATATCGCCAACCAGCAATTGATCTTCAAAGATGAATTTATCCCAGTCAAGTTTGTTCTGGATGTAAGTCCCCTGGAATCCGGCATTCAGGGTCAGATCCTTTGTAACATTCAGCCTGAATGAGTAAATACCACTGGCTGATGTGGATTTCAATGCCCCCCCGGCCATATCTTCAGAAACTACCATCAGCCCGACTCCGCCTGACACAACATCAATAAACTGGTCGTAAGTGGCTGAATAGGTAACGAAAGTGGCTGGAATGCCCGGCCACTGATTTCTGTAATTCAGGGTAAGTCTCGGGCATATCTTTGATCCTGCAAGAGCAGGATTCAGGTAGAGTGGGTTGCCATAGTATTGCGAAAATGATGCATCCTGCGCGATACCTGAAAATCCCAGTACCAACAGAAGTAAAATCAGGCTCAGCTTAATTCTCATAATAATAATG
>LUZO01000003.1 GCA_001603685.1 Bacteroidales bacterium Bact_23 | reverse complement strand
GGGGAGGCTCGCCCTCCGGGAGGATATGAACGCCGTCGAGGTGAGAAAGAGCCACTTTATCGCCGCCCTGGAGGAGGTGGGACCCTCCGTCACCCCCGACACCATGAAGTACTACGCCAAGCTCTCGGGGGAGCTGCGGAAGAAGGGTTCCCGGGCCGTCGAGAAGGCAGTGGAGGAGATGGAGAAAAAGTGAGGAGAAGAGCGGGACGGGGTGCATCTCCGGATGGGGGCGGCGGTCCCCGCTCCGGAGATCGGACCTCTTCAGCCCTTCAGTCCTTTGCGATCCTCCTTCCTAAGAGGTACAACACACCTCCACCGAGGACGACGCCTATGACGGCAGATAGTATATAAGCTATGACCGCTCCCCGGCTCGACTCGTCCCCCTCAAAGGCGTAGTCTGGGAGAGGGGCCCTCTCCCAGAAGGTGGAGAGCTCCTTTAGCCCCTGGGGCACATACCCCAGCTTCTCTTCTATCTCTTCGTTCCCCCATTCCCCGAAGGTCTCTCCGGTGGCGAGGAGCCCCAGGGGGACGAGGACCACGAGGAGCAACAGGCCTATGACCAGGTTTCTTATCGACTTTTCCATGGTCGTTCACCTCAGGCCGCAGCACCCTTCGCCAGCCTCTTGGAGGTCGGGCGGTCGTACATGAGGAGGGACGGGTCGGTCTTCTGGATGTAGACGAAGATCAGGGCGGTGACCGCCGCCTCCACGAAGCTGAAGAAGAATACGTGTTCAGCGAGCATCGCCGGAAGGGCCACGTTGAGGCCGTAGGGCATATAGAGGGGGATGCCCGCCTCGTCGGTGTGGAGAAGCGGCTGGATCCCGAACATGAAGCCTGTGAGGCCTGCTGCCAGGGTGAGGGAGACGTATCCAGCGATCGCCGAGGCAGCTACCCTTTTATTGGAGGTGATCTCGGAGCTTCCGCTTATGATCTTATAGACGTAGAAGGCGGCAAAGGGCATCACCACCGCCATGTTGAAGCAGTTTGCGGCTATTGCGGTAACGCCGCCATCCCCGAAGATCAGAGCCTGGAGGATCAGAGCGACGGATATGGCGATAACCCCGGCCCAGGGGCCCAAGACTATCCCGATTATGGCGCCGCCGACGGCGTGGCCGGTGCTCCCGCCTGGGATCGGCATGTTGAACATCATTATGACAAAGGAGAAGGCCGCAGCAAGAGCCAGAAGCGGCACCTGGCGGGTCCTAAGCTCTCTGCTGAGCCTCTGCCCAGCGTATAGCCATATGGGGATCATGATGATCCACATGGCGATATAGGTGTATGGCCCTAAATAGCCATCTGGTATGTGCATAACATCACCGCAGATTATTTGACTATCATGGGTATAAATATCTATCTAAATCAACACATAGTCGGAAGATATGATTTTATAATATTAATTTATCTATCTGGATAAGATTTCTTATACAAAAAGTCAAAAAAGGAAGATCGTAGAGATTTAGATTGATGGATCAATCTCCACTCACTTTTTATAACTGGTATGCTGTCGATCTGATATTCCTCCGACAAAATATCAGATCGACACCGCAGGATCATCGGTCACGCCTTCGGCCCCTTTGGATGGAGGTGATGATGCGGATGGTAATGCTCTTGGTATGCGGTCCCATGGCGGTGCATGTGTTTGTGGATGAGGTTTGCCGCCAGGAGGAGGTCCAGGTTCCCTATTACGTCGCAGGACCGGCCGTCGGCTTTGATGGTGTGGTCCTCGCCGATGACCACCGCCCTATTGCTGATGTGCTCGACGGTGTCCAGGTCATGGGTGGCCACGACAATAGTCTTTCCCGCCCTGCTCAGCTCCTGAAAGAGCTCTATCAGCCAGAGCTGAGTCCTGGGATCGAGGCCCGCCGTCGGCTCGTCCAGGAGGAGGACGTCGGGGTTCGATGCCAGAGCCGATGCTATGCAGACCTTCTTCTTCTCTCCACCGCTGAGGGTGTGGGGCGCCCGACTGGCGAGCTTCGAGATCTCAACCATATTCATGACCTCTTCGACCCTCTCCTTCACCTCTTCCTGGGCCATCCCCAGCTGGAGGGGGCCGAAGGCGATCTCGTCGTAGACCGTCGAGCTGAAGAGCTGAACGTCGGAGTTCTGGAAGACGAAGGCCACCCGCTCTCTGAAGAAGGTTCGAAACTCGCTCTCGGCGAGGGAGTCGAAGACCTCCTCCTCGACGAGCCTTCCGAAGGCGAAGAACTCCCCAGAGGTGGGGAATAGGAGAGCGTCCATGATCGATAGGAGGGTCGACTTCCCCGAGCCGTTGGTCCCNNGTTTATGCCCAACAGGGCCTCAAACTTTCCGAGGTAGGAGTATGAAACGTCCTGGAGATCGAATATAATCGACATTATATAAACCTCATATTTGGACGACGTTGAGGGAGAAAGTCAAGAGGGCAAAGGTGAGGGCGAGGGCGAACCCCGCAGCGAAGTAATCGCGCCATTGAAGGTGGTAGTCGTGGAGGATCCGGACGTCGCCGGAATAGCCCCTGGAGACCATCGCCATGTGGACCTTCTCACTCATGTCCAGGGACTTTATCAGCATGTAGCCTATCCTCCCCCCGACCCACCTCTGCTCCNNNNCTGCTGGGGGGTCGAAAGAAATAGGAGGACTACGGCGGATACGGCCGTCGCCACCCTGAGGGTGAAGGTGGCGGCGGCGGCGACGCCCTGCTCAGTTATGTAGATCGACCCCGGAAGGGAGAACGGCC
This sequence comes from Bacteroidales bacterium Bact_23, assembly GCA_001603685.1. Classification (GTDB taxonomy): domain Bacteria; phylum Bacteroidota; class Bacteroidia; order Bacteroidales; family Lentimicrobiaceae; genus Lentimicrobium. The sequence continues at coordinate 679 of LUZO01000003.1, read as the reverse complement.
CCAGATGGGCATCCGGGGGGAGGTCTATTATATGGAATAAAGGGTCGCCGGGGAGGAATACGTTGAGGGTGACGGGGATGACGATCACCCCTGCGAAGAAGGGTACGAAGAGCCAGACCCTCTTTATGAAGAAGAATATCCCTATCTTGCTGAGGCGGGCGAAGAGGAGGGTGAGGAGGTATACCACCGATAGAAGGCGGATGTCACCGGTGACAGAGATGGCAAAGACGATAGCTAAAATCGATAATAGCTTAACCCTGGGGTCGAGGCTCTGGAGTAGGCCTTCCTTCTTGGCGAAGGATTCGGTGATCAGAGCCTCCTGAAAGAATTTGAATACGCCGTCGATCGTCTTCTTGACGAAGCTGGCCCTGCTCCCCCTATCCCTCTCTACGACCGGCGGAGGATCGAAGCGGCCGCCTTGCGTCTCCTTCATCCAATCAGGGATCATATGACCACCCCGTCCGTCTTGGCCCCCTGAGATCGGAGAAGATCCCGTACCGCCAGAAAACCGCCGTCAAACAACTGATCATCCTAGCCTCTCGGCGGTCAGAGGCGGTTCTGATTAATAAAGGTTGTCACGTGTTATTAATTGTTATTTACAAATAGATGATTATGAAAGGGATATTGTAACATAGAACCGTCAGGAACTTCGGGGTTTCCATCGTCACCGACCCATGGG
>LUZO01000071.1 GCA_001603685.1 Bacteroidales bacterium Bact_23 | reverse complement strand
CTTTTAGTATTTTGTAACTCACAGATAGTCAACTGTTAATGTTGTTCAATAACTACCCAGTGTGCCTCATTCATTCCATGAAAAGCGAACAGGGAATAGCCGTAAGCATTTATTTCCCTGATCATTCTGATGGTTTCGGTCAGTTGGGCAGGGCTGAGCGCCTGCATCAGCAGGCCGGCATATACCGGAACGGGCTTTACCAGTGCCTTTGTAAGCGTTTCAAGTTGTTCGCCAATCCAGCCGGTTCCTTTGTTGTAGAAGCTGTGGTACAACATCGGGAAATAGGCGTCGAGTTCCCACTGCGACCACTGTTGCCTTACATTCTCCCAGTTGGGAAAAACGGCGGCGGTAACCGTTTTGCCGGCTTTCCTGATTTCGGGAGCAAGTACCTCCTTTACCAAAGAAGTCACTGAATCGTACCTGAATTGCCGCCATTCCGTACTTAATGCAGGATCATCCATTTCCTTCAGTGGATCGAGTCCGGTTTTCAGTTTGAACTGCTCCCTGCATACTTCGCAATAGCAATAATCATATTCAGGATATTCCCTGTCCTGAACAATCCCGTACTTGGGTTGGAGGGTTTCAGCCAGTATCACATCCGGAAATCTGATGTAATCGAGGTGGACGCCTGCCAGATTGCCGTATGAGGCCAGTTCGCTCACATTCTGCTTCAGGAACTCCCTGACTTCAGGCTGATTCGGACACATAAATTTATAATACGGCACATAGGCCGGATGGGTATGGGCTGGTTGCCCCAGGCCGTTCACCGCGAACCATCCGGGGTGGTTTTCGGCATAGAACGGGTTGTTGTTGGGCATGGTCCACATCCAGGCGTGCACCTCGATGCCGGTCTCTCTGCCCGCAGCTATGAGCGTTTCAAGTAAGTTTTCGCCTACCTGAAGATTACGGGATTCATAAAGTGCCACACGGGCGGCATAAACCTGTGCCAGCACACCATGAATGCCGTGCGATTTCATCATTTCAAAGCGGCTTTTCCATTTACCGGCACTGAGGCCGGTTTCCGGATTCAGCCAGATCCATTTTTTGAAATCATTTCCGGAGGAGAACAAACCAAAGGGAGAACAGGATACGGAAAAAGCGGCCAGCCCGGCCAATGCCAGAGCGCCCTGCCGTATAAATCCCCTTCGGTCTGTCATGTTTCCCTTATCTGTTGAAAATCAGTTTATTCCCACGGAAGCCGTTCGGCGGGGTTGTATTCCGTCGCTTTCCAGATCCGGCTGTCGCTGGCTATAAACCAGTAATATCCGGGAGTGGCCGATTTTGCCGAAAGAATAAACTGCTTTGGAGTTGTCTCAAAGGTAACAAAAAAATCTTTAAAAATGGGATCATTTATATTTAATTCTTCCATTGAAGCGGCAAAGCGTTTGTTTTTTCTGGCAAACTGATGCTGCCTGTCGAACAGCTCGCGCAAAAGGATCCTGATTTTCGTATCGGGATCGGCCATGAATCCGTCGGTGCCGCTGCCTGCCTTTTTATCCGAAAACTGAAGGTAACCCCAGTATTCCGGCTTGTGCATGTTGATGGCCCACTGCGGCGACCATACCCAGTTGTATTCGGGGTACGGATTTCCGGTTTCGGGGTTGATGGTCTTCACATATTTGCCGTCCACCACATCGAGCCTCCACTGTACCCGCGAGAAGTTGATGCGCCACTGGTCGCCGCCGGCCGGCCTGCTTTCGTTCGGGGTTCCGTCTTTCAGAATTTTCCAGGGCAGCGCCAGCTCAACCGTCCAGCCGTTGTCCTTGTCGGCCGGATTGTTCAGCGTACCATCCAGGTGAATGCCGGTTTTAAGGCCGGCGATATCCCATGAGTTAAAGGGAATGCCTTTGAAGCGGTAGGGTTTGGTGAGCAGAAGGTCCCACTCGGTGCCCAGGGCATTGACTTCCAGCTCGAAATAGTTGTGGGTGTCACCGTCGGGGTCAATGAAAACCTCGAAGTCGTTTTCGTGGAAAATCACCGATTCCCTTTCGGTATAGGTGGCCCAGATATGCGGCTCCTCCAGTTCAGCCGCGATGTAGAGGTAGTTGTCGTCCCACATCATCTTTGTGCGGGTCTTGAAGTGCGGCGCCGGCTGGCGGTCGCCTTCAATGTCGGTAAAGAAATCCGTCCAGGGAACCGCAGCCCAGTCGGCTTCGTCAGGTACACCATCAATGTTGATGTCGGTGGTGGTGCGGTAGCAGATATAGTGCCGGGGGGGATGCTGCAGCAAAATGGTCTGTCCGGAAGCAGCAACTGCCCAGAATAGCAGAATAAGAGGCAGAAGTGATTTACGCATGGTATTGTGTGATTAATGTGTTACTTAACAAATTCGCCGGATTCAATGTTCCAGTTGTTCCCGAAAAATCCTGAAATTCTGATTCCGCCGGGGTTGTCTTTCAGCCATCCCGAGTCGAAGATCAGCAGGTCGGGAAAGCCGGTGATGCCCGAAAAGTAGTCGTTCGGGAACAGTGCTTTCATTCCGGCGGTACCGGTTCCGGCCACTACGCCCACCAGGTTGTCGGAGCTGTCGGGGCGGGGATAGATGAAGAAGGTGCCAAGGTCGTCGCCCTTAAGAATTTCGTTGCCAAAGACAATCTGCCTGTTGGTGACTTTCACCGGTGCATTTGCGAGCAACTGTTTCCAGGCGCTGTTGTTATCGGCGTTCCCATAGATGATGACATTTCTGCCCTTGTATCTGGCGGGGGTAAACTCACGGTCGGGAATTACCTCCACCGAGCCGTTGCCTCTGTAGAGGAAGGTTTCGGCATCGTAACGGGCCTTGTTTTCGTACCACTCATTCTGTGCGGCGCTGCCACGGGTACCATATACAAATACCACCCTATGGGTGAATGCCAGCTTGAAACCGCCCTGCCTCCCGGGATGTTTCTCGGCAAGGTTGGGAACCATGTGTTCGCGCCACTGGCTGCCGCTTTTGATCAGGTGGATGTTTTCACCGGAAACGGGATTGAGGGTTTCACCGTTTATCAGGATTACCGATGGATTTGGCATATCGTATCTGCCAAACAGCAGGCAGAGGCTCCTGATGTTTTCCGTTGTCAGGGTGAGTGTGTCGTGATGCCTCACAGCCTTAACGCTTGAAGGGACATACTGCCTTTCCTGCTGGTTCACCCTGATCCAGTGGTTCTCAGCCGAAACGGCCGGAGTGGCGGTTACAAAATAGAGGCTGTCAACCTTTGCGGTTTCGGGAATGCGGTTCTGCTTCATGAAGTCGAACAGCGGCGGCCAGTCAACACTCTCATCGCCATACCAGTGCGATCCGCCGGGATATTCATAATAGGCGAAGTTGTTGTGGAATCCGCCCAGCAGCTGCCGCATGGTGCGGGCATGTTCCACCGGAACCACGGCATCGGCGTCGCCGTGCAGTACATAAACGCCGCCCTGCAGGTAGTTTTTGGCAAGGTTAAATACCCTGCCTGCTGATGCACCCCGTTCGAGCATGGCAAAATGCGGATTTTCCGTCAGGTAGCTTTCAGGCTCCGAGCGGCGGTAGCCGGCAACATCCGGATATCCGGCGCAGGGTGAAACGGTACCCCAGTAGCCGGGATAGGTGGCTCCCAGGAACCACGATCCGTGTCCGCCCATGGAGTGGCCGGTGAGATAGGTCTTCTGCGGATTGGTTTTGTAAAGCTTTTTGGCTTCGGCAAGTACCTCAAGGGCATCCATGCGGCCCCACTCTTCCCAGTTGAAACCAAACGGCCTGCGGTTGGTGGGTGCGGCAATGTAGGCCCAGTCTTTCTGCTTGTAGGCGCGTGCCTGATTGGTAGCTTCCACCGAAGCGCCGTGCACCGACAGCACCAGCGACTGTCCCTCGCCTTTTTTGAGTGAGGGAGCCACCGAGAAATACTGTACACTGCCGTCGATGTTGCTGATGAAGGTGCGTTCGTGGTGGCGGGTGCTCTGGCTAACCTTCAGGGTTATCTCCATGCGGTCGGCCTCTTTGCCGGCGGCATCCCTCAGGATGAGCGTGGCGGCAAGGGTGTCGGCTGCGGGAGTAACGGCATAGCGCGGGATGCGGAATGCCACTTTGCGGGTGGTCAGCGAAATGACCGGACCAACCGGTTCAACCGCCGATTCGCCCGAAGGAAGTAGACACTCAATCCGGTAGCCTTTCAGGGCTTTCTCACTCGCATTGATCAGCCTTACGGCGCCCAGGCGTTCTTCGTTCTCATCCGAAAGTACCGACGGAAGGGTCATATCGCGGCCGGTCAGGAACACCTCCTTGTGCGGAATAACGATGCGCGAGCTGTAGCGCGAAAAGCGACCGTAGGTATAGATAAATTCGTTCAGTCCCTTTTTCAGCCTGAACGGGATCAGGGTGTAGCCATAATCGTAGTGATCGCCTTCATGGGGCAATCCGTTGATGTAAACCCGGGTGTGGCCGGTGGCTTCCAGAAGCGCAACTACCGACTGGGGCGATTCGTAGCCGGTATAGAGCAGCGAGGCGGAAAGTTTGTCGGAAAAAACGCCCTTTTCATCGGCGGTCACCGCTTCCCATTTTAATACGGTACCCTCCTCCTGGCCCGGAAGGCGCTCACTGACAACCTGCCCGGCTTCGGGGGTTTCGAACGAACCGTTGGCGATCTGCCAGAAGACGATATCGTTGTAGCCGTTGATTACGCCCGGTTTAATGCCTTTGCGAAGGGCCAGCCCTTCGTGGAAAGTGTGAATAATGTTGCCCTCTTTGGTGCTTTCAACCTTTTCCTTGCCAAAGATTTCAACAATGTTTCCGGTTTTTTGCGAAAAAGAAACCAGACACAGACTTAATAAAATTGTGGAGATAAATAATTTTTTCATCATGGGTTGGATTTGTTTCCGTGACTTATGAATCTGAAAAACACTGCTTTTCCGGAATCTGAAAATAGATTGAGAATTAGCAATGTAAAACGATTTAGGTGCAAAGATAATATCTCTGCCCGTAAGTT
>LUZO01000070.1 GCA_001603685.1 Bacteroidales bacterium Bact_23 | reverse complement strand
GTATATCGCTGAGCCGGCGCTCTTGTAATTGGCTGGAAAAGCTGATACTCAGGGCGTTTTGCAGTAGCTGGCGATTGGGATAACCCTTCGCTTATCGCAACAGAACTCTCCGTTTGTTCAAATCATCATTTAATTCACTATTTTTGCACTACTGAAAAAACGGCCGGAAATGAAATAACGATCCGGTGGTATTTTTCAGACAAAGAATTGAAAGTTAAGATAAAAACAAAATATGACTGAAAACACTAAGACACTTCGTCCCGACTACATTTTTGAAACCAGTTGGGAAATCTGTAACAAAGTTGGCGGCATTTACACCGTCGTTTCAACAAAAGCTCCCGGAATACAGCGTGAATACTCGGACAACTACATTCTCATCGGACCTGATGTATGGAAAGAGACCAATCATAACCCTGATTTTATCGAGGACCGCTATATTTACCGTTCGTGGCGCGAGTATGCCGAATCGCACGGATTGCGCATCAGGATCGGCCGCTGGAATATCAAGAGCCGCCCCATCGTGGTGCTGGTCGATTTTACCACCTATTTCCAGCAGAAAGACAAGATTTTTGCAAAGTTCTGGGAAACCTATCAGCTCGATTCAATTTCAGGCCAATGGGACTATGTGGAGCCGGCACTGTTCGGTTATGCCGCTGCCAAGGTAATTGAAAGCTTCTACGAGTTCAACCTGAGCGCCCACGATCGCATTGTCGCCCTTTTCCACGAGTGGATGACCGGAACCGGCGTATTGTATCTGCGCGATGCAGTTCCTCAGGTTGCCTGTGTATTTACTACCCATGCCACCGCGCTCGGAAGGGCAATATCGGGCAACAACCTGCCGCTTTACGGCGATTTCGACAGCTACCAGCCCGAAGCCACCGCACGACGCTTCGACATGGTTTCGAAATTCTCGCTTGAACATGCTGCAGCTCAGCAAAGCGACGCTTTTACCACGGTGAGCAGCATCACTGCGGTGGAGTGCAAATATTTTCTTGGCCGTCAGGTTGATGTGGTAACACCAAATGGTTTCGACGACGGTTTTGTGCCCTCGGATGCGGAGTTCAACAACCGCCGTGAAATGGCGAGGGTAAAGCTGCTGCAGGTATCGAGGGCGCTGTTCAACGCTCCGTTGCTCGATGACGCCCTGCTGGTGATAAACAGTGGCAGATACGAATTCCGGAACAAAGGAATTGATATTTATATTGAATCGCTGGCAAAGCTGAACCAGGATCCCAACCTGAAACGCCAGGTGGTAGCCTTTATTACCGTACCGGCAAACCATTCGGGACCTTCGCCTGAACTGCTGGCACGCCTGAACGAACCCGATTTCAGCAACCCGGTCGAGGGCGTTTACCTTACCCACGGCCTCTACGATGCCGAGTATGACCAGATCATCAACAAGGCAAAGGCGGTTGGACTGCTGAATAAAAAGGGCGATAAGGTAAAACTGGTGTTTGTACCTTCGTATCTGAACGGCCAGGATGGCATTTTCAACTTCTCATACTACGAATTGCTCATCGGCTTCGATATTTCGGTATTCCCTTCATATTATGAGCCCTGGGGATATACCCCGCTCGAAAGCCTCGCTTTCCACATTCCCACCATCACCACTTCGCTTGCCGGTTTCGGACAGTGGGTGAGGGAGAAGCTGCCCAACCACGAGCCGGGCGCATGGGTAGTACAGCGGAAAGACACCAACTATGCCGAAGTAGTAAGTGAAATTGAGCGGATTTTGGCTGAGTTTTCGGCATTCAGCGCCGATCAGGTGGCTGCTGCCCGCAAGCTTGCCTGGCAGATATCCAGAATTGCCCTTTGGGATGACCTGGTAGACAAGTATAAGGAAGCCTTTTCCATTGCATTGGGAAAATCGGAGCAGCGCGAAGAGCTATACCGCGATAAGCGCCAGCCCGATATGCTGATGAGTTTCCCCCTGAAGCAGCATCAGACCCCCGTTTGGCATAAGGTGCTTGTTAAACCCGGAATTCCGGAGCGTTTCAACGGACTGAAGAGATTGTCGAGAAACCTCTGGTGGAGCTGGAATCCGGATGCCGGAGAGCTGTTCAGAATGATTGACCCCAAACAGTGGGATGCGCTGAATCACAATCCTATAGCGCTGCTTGAGTCGCTGAATGTAAAACAGATGCAGCAGCTTGAGCGCGATGAGCAGTTTGTAGCCAAACTTGACAAGGTGTACGGAAGGTTCGAAGCTTACATGAAGGAAGGCGCCAAAAGGCCTGAGCATCAGGTTGCCTATTTCAGCATGGAATTCGGCCTCCACGATACCGTTCAGATCTTCTCGGGCGGACTTGGCGTTCTGGCAGGCGACTATCTGAAAGAAGCTTCCGACTCGAATGTGAATATGGTAGGGGTGGGGCTGCTGTACCGTTACGGCTATTTCCGCCAGAGCCTCTCCAATGCAGGCGACCAGGTGGCAACCTACAATCCGCAGAAGTTTACCCACATGCCGCTGAAACCGGTTCGCAACGGAAACGGCGAATGGGTACGCATTTCAATTGCACTGCCCGGGCGTAACCTGTACGCCAAGGTATGGAAGATTGATGTGGGCCGAGTACCTCTCTACCTGCTCGATACCGATATTGACGAAAACAGCGAACAGGACCGTACCATTACCCACCAGCTTTATGGCGGCGACTGGGACAACCGCTTCAAGCAGGAACTGTTGCTGGGCGTTGGCGGAATTCGCCTGATCAAGGCACTCGGCCTTAAACCGTCGGTGTTCCACTGCAACGAAGGCCATGCCGCTTTCATCGGTATTGAAAGGCTGCGCCTGCTGGTTCAGGAACAGAAATTTTCGTTCGACCAGGCGGTGGAGATCGTGAGGGCAACCCAGCTCTTTACCACCCACACTCCGGTTCCCGCCGGCCACGACGCCTTCAGCGAAGATGTGCTCAGGGCCTATATCCCGCACTATGCCGACCGCCTGAATATAAGCTGGAACACCTTTATGAATCTGGGGCGCTACATCGAAGACAAACCCGATGAGAAGTTCTCGATGAGCGTACTGGCAACCCGCCTGTCGCAGGAGATGAACGGTGTGAGCAAAATCCACGGAAGGGTTTCCCGGGATATGTTCAGCGGTATGTTCCCGGGTTATTATTCTGATGAACTCTATATTTCGTATGTAACCAACGGGGTGCATCTTCCCACATGGGCATCCACAGAATGGAAAGCGCTGTATTCCCGTTATTTCGGAGAGGATTTTCTGACAAAGCAGTATGAAAAATCACGCTGGCAGAAAATTCATGAAGTGCCCGCAGAAGAAATCTGGGATCTGAGGAACAGACATCGCAGCAGACTGATTTCCTATCTTCAGAAACGACTGAATGATGATCTCAAGCACAGACAGGAAAGCCCCAAGTTTATCATGAATACCATTGATAACCTGGATGAAAATACGCTTACCATCGGCTTTGCCCGCCGCTTTGCCACCTATAAGCGCGCACACCTGCTCTTTACCAACCCCGACAGGCTTTCGCAACTGATGAACAATCCGAAACGCCCCGTTCAGTTTGTTTTTGCCGGAAAAGCGCACCCCGCCGACAAGGCCGGACAGGATCTGATCAAAAAAATCATCTCCTACTCGAGAATGCCGGAGTTTGCCGGTAAGATCGTCTTCGTTGAGAATTACGATATGGCACTCGGAGCGCAGCTTACCCAGGGTGTGGATGTGTGGCTCAATACGCCTACCCGTCCGCTTGAAGCATCGGGAACCAGCGGCGAGAAAGCCGTGATGAACGGCGTGCTGAACCTCAGCGTTCTCGACGGATGGTGGGCCGAAGGCTATAAGCCGGGTGCAGGATGGGCACTGCAGGAAGAGCGTACCTACGAAAACCAGCAGTTCCAGGATGAACTGGATGCCGAAAATATCTATAACCTCTTCGAAGAGGAGATTATCCCGGCATTCTACGATAGAAATGAAAAGGGAATCCCCGAAAAATGGATTTCCCATGTCAGAAATACCATTTCCGGAATATCGCCTGAGTTTACCATGAACCGCATGCTCAAGGACTATTACGATCAGTTCTACAATAAGCTGATCAGCCGTTCCTCCGAGCTTTTTGCCAATGATTTTGAGAATGTCCGGTTGTTATCGTCATGGAAACGCAGGATACTGCGTGGTTGGGAAAGCATTGAAGTGGTGAGCATTACCGTGCCCGATTCAACCAAGAAAGCGTTAAGGCTTGGCGAAAATTTCGTGGCTGAGATTGTGCTGAATGTAAACGAACTCAGCGCCGGCGATATCGGACTGGAGGTGCTGTTTGGCAACAAGGTTCAGGATGAGGTTCAGAAGATTTCCTTTACCGAAGAGATGGTGGTAGCCGGAGTTAACGGCAGCATTGTGACCTTCTTTATTGAAATTCCCACGCTGCAGGCCGGAGTGTTCGACTATGCGTTCCGTCTCTCACCGCGTCATCCGCTGTTGCCTCACCGTCAGGATTTTAACCTTGTAAGGTGGATTTCGGCGCTTGATTCATAACAGAAAATTTTTAGCGGGCTGTGTTCAGTTCGCCAATTAGTTGACAGATTTAAAAACAAAACCCGGATTATGAAATTACTCGAAGGAAAAACTGCGCTGATTACCGGCGGAGCCCGCGGCATTGGAAAGGCAATAGCCCTGCGGCTTGCCGGAGAAGGTGCCAATGTGGCTTTCTCTGACCTGAACTACGATGACAATGCCATGGCACTTGAAAAGGAGCTGGAAGCCCTCGGTGTGAAGGCAAAAGGCTATGCTTCGGACGCCAGCTCATTCGATGGCAGCGATAAATTGATTACCGATGTGGTAAACGATTTCGGCCGGATTGATGTGCTGGTAAACAATGCCGGTATTACCCGCGACAACCTGCTGATGCGTATGAGCGAAGCCGACTGGGATCTGGTAATCAAGGTAAACCTGAAGTCGATTTTCAACCTTACCAAGGCTGTTCAGCGCGTTATGCTGAAGCAGAGAAGCGGTTCCATCATCAATATGAGCTCTGTAGTTGGCGTTTCAGGAAATGCCGGCCAGTCGAACTACTCCGCTTCAAAAGCCGGTTTGATCGGATTTACCAAGTCGATGGCTCAGGAGCTCGGTTCGCGCAATATCCGCTGCAATGCCATTGCTCCCGGATTTATCGAAACCGATATGACCGCCAAACTGCCCGAGGATGTCCGCAAGGCATGGATCGACGGTATTCCGCTGAAACGGGGCGGAAAACCCGAAGATGTGGCCGATGTTACCCTCTTCCTCGCTTCTGATCTCTCGTCGTATGTTACCGGACAGGTGATCAGCGTGTGCGGGGGGATGAATATGTAAGCCGGAGGTCAGAGGTCAGAGGCCAGAGGTAAGAGGTAGGAAGTAGGAAGTAGGAAGTAGGAAGTAGGAGGTAAGAGGTAAGAGGTAAGAGGTAAGAGGTAAGAGGTAAGAGGTAAGAGGTAAGAGGTAGGATTTTACCGATGCTTGAGTGCCAGCGTTAGGTGAGCCGGTGGGTGAGCTGGTGGCTGAGCGCAGTCGAAGCCGAGTCGAACCCAAGGGCAGTGGAAAATGCAGAAGCGGAATTTTGAGATACGACCTAACCTGACGGCGGCAGCTATGCCTGAGTATTAGTCATTACCGTTGAGAAACTGCGGGATAATCCGCTGTGGATTAACGCTTTCAAAGCCTGAAGCGATCTCGATGAGCAGAGGTTCGCTCCAGGCTTTGCCGTAGAATGAAACACCGGCGGCTGAGTTGGTGGCTGAGCGCAGTCGAAGCCAAGTCGCCCCCCAGTCGAAGCCCAGACAAAACTAAGGCGGAGGAGGAATTAGGCAGGAGACAGGAGGCAGGGTTCCTCCGGAATTTTGAGATACGACCTCACCTGACGGCGGCAGCTATGCCTGAGTATTAGTCATTACCGTTGAGAAACTGCGGGATAATCCGCTGTGGATTAACGCTTTCAAAGCCTGAAGCGATCTCGATGAGCAGAGGTTCGCTCCAGGCTTTGCCGTAGAATGAAACAC
>LUZO01000069.1 GCA_001603685.1 Bacteroidales bacterium Bact_23 | reverse complement strand
TTTATATACTCTTCTATATACACCTGATTATCTGGCCAGTTTAATATATCCAGCTGGGTACCTTTTTTGTGCCAGCTGGGTACCAGATGTAACAAAAGCGACTCCCAATCACCAGGTTTCAAGTTTGCCGGTAACATAACTTTGGTTAATCCATCTTTCAGATGTGGCAGGCAATCTTCGGGAAGTCCAAGCCATCGCAGCATTTCCTCAGCAAATGATCCAAAAGAGTTGAATGTTAAAGGAATTTCGGTCCTGAACAAATCGTCTTCTATGAAAAGCGGAGTAGCGCCCCCACTATATTCAGGCAGATATTTATAGGTGTTCCGGATTCCTGAACCGATTTCATCTGTCCATCCAAATGCAGTAAAGAATTTTCTGATATTGGGATTCTTGGGGAACGGGTTAAATTCTTTAGGATCGATCAGCCCATGAAACAGAGGTTTGTTTGGATTGGTTATGGTCACCCTGTTGGCAGAAATGATCAATTCGGTGGAATGTGCATTGGTATACTCTCTGTGCACAATGGCGTTTCCGATAACCTCTCTGAAGATTTTATCGCGTAAATCAACCCGCTGATGACCTTCCAAATAGAATTTTTCAGGCAGGTGTTTGTTTATAAATTGTTTCAGGGCCAGGTAAGTATCAATAAGATTGGTTCGTAATGGTGGATTTATCCGGTCATCCCACCGATCAATATTATGAATACGCACCATCGCTTCTACTTTATAGGCAGGCAGCAGGCTTTGAATGGTTTCATCCTTTCCAAAGATCAATGCGGCAGCCAAGGTCAACCCTTCCTGTCCGGTCCTGAAATCCTTTTTCCACAATACTGAGTCTTTTAACATTTGCCCGTTATCAACCAATAGCCATGGATGATCACCTCTAAAATTCCGGATAAGTTGACGGGCTTTATCAAACAATGCCAGATCCAGATCATTCATCGTGAGATGAGGAATAATTTCTGCTTCCGTAAAAAAATTACGCTTGCGTAAATAGAGATCGCCAACTAATTGCTGATTACCTGTAATGTCGATATCACTTTCATATCTACGAATATAAATTCTCCCTGCGTGATCATGTACCAGGCTACTTACCGGAATCTGAATTACAATGATTTCTCCCAGCGGATGATTAACTGAGTAGGGTTGTATGTGCATTGGCGGATCTATGCAATCGCGTGAGTTAAGAGCAGTTACAATATCTTTTTGGATTTTAAGGCTTAAATCAGGCTGCACGCCAGTTACTTCACCGTCATCATCAATACCAAAAAGAACAGTGCCCCCATCGGTATTGGCAAAAGCCACCACTGTTTCATAAAAAGAGGCTGGAACACTTCCTTTCGCCTCCTTAAACTCCAATTTCAGGCCCTCACCTTTCTTAATAAGTGTTATGACATCTGTCAGGTTCATCATACCCCTCCATTATTTATTCCCCCGCAAAACTCTACCCTTCCCTTATTCTGCTGTGCTTTGCGCCATAGGCAAAGTAGAGAGCCAGTCCGATAACCAGCCAGATTCCGAACCGCAGCCAGTTGGTAATGCCCAGATGCGACATCAGGTAGAAGTTGGTAAGCAGTCCCAGCGCGGGAATCAGTGAGAGTTCGTTTTTTACCGCAATCCAGGTTACATAAACCGCCACAATCAGAAATGCGGCGTGGGGTATTTTGTGTTTGAATACATCCCATGCGGATTCGCCGGGGATGCGGTGAAAGTCAACCATGGCGCGGAGGTCATCGGGATCGAGTTTCAGAATCAGCAGAAAGACCGCCAGCCAGATTACCGGCAGCCAGTAGCGGCTGTTGATGTAGGTTACCCTGAACTTTCCGCTGCCCTTGCTGCCCAGCTTTCCCGAGGGCGTCTTTTTCCCGTCGAGAATCAGGATACCGCCGGAAACCAGCACAAAGGCAAACAGCGTTCCTATGCTTGTGAGGTCGGTAACTTCGGTAAGGTTCATAAAGAGGGTGGGAACGGCCACCAGAATTCCGGTGATGATGGTGGAGAAAGCGGGTGTCTGATAGCGGGGGTGCAGCTTAGCAAAAACCGGCGGCAGCAGTCCGTCACGGCTCATACTCATCCAGATGCGGGGCTGCCCCACCTGAAACACCAGCAACACGCTGGCCATGGCAATTACGGCGCTGAGTGCGATGACTCCGGATAGTTTGGTAAGGTGCAGTTTATCAAAAACAAAAGCCAGCGGATCGCTGACGCCAAGCAGGTGGTAGCTCACCATTCCGGTAAGTACCAGACTGATGGCCACATATAGTATGGTGGTGATAATCAGCGAGTAGATCATGGACCGCGGCAGGTCGCGCTGCGGATTTTTGCACTCCTCGGCGGTGGTGGAGATGGCATCGAAGCCGATGTAGGCAAAGAAAACTCCCGAAACGCCTTTCAGCACCCCTCCTATTCCGTTGGGTGCAAACGGACTCCAGTTGGCGGGATTTACATAAAAGGCACCGACGGCAATTACCATTAGAAGTATGGCAACCTTCAGCAACACCATAATATTGCTTGCCCGCTTCGATTCCCGTATTCCCTTGTAAACCAGCCAGGTAATCAGCACCACAATGGTAAATGCGGGCACATCGGCAATCAGCCGTACGCCGCCCAGCATTGGCGCGGTTGACCATGCACTCCATGCCTTTGCCAGTTCACCCGGCAGCTCAGCCATGGGCATTCCGGCGGCCATCAGATCACCGGCTTCCCTGAAACCGCGGAAAGCGCTCAGGTAGTCAATGGCCAGATAATCGGGAATATGTATGCCGAATCCGGCAAGCAGGCCGCAGAAATAGCCGCTCCATGAGATCGCGACAGCGATGTTTCCCACGGCATATTCCATAATCAGGTCCCAGCCGATGATCCAGGCGATCAGTTCGCCGAAGCTGGCATAGGCGTAAGTATAGGCGCTGCCGCTCAGGGGGATGGACGAGGCAAACTGAGCATAGCACAATGCCGAAAAGCCGCAGGCAATGGCCGAAAAGACAAACAGCAGCGATACCGCCGGGCCGCCGTTTGCCGCTGCATTGCCAATGGTGCTGAAAATGCCCGCCCCGACAATGGCGGCAATGCCGAAAGCAGTCAGGTCGCGCACATTCAGGTCCTTGCGCATCACATGGCCCGCCTCCTCCTCAGTCCGGGAGTGGGCAAGAATCATATCAATGGATTTACGGCGGAACAGATGCTTGAGCTGCACGGGCTGTTTTTTGGTTTTCGATTGTCAAATATATTTTTTTTATCCGGATGATGCCTCAGAAAATTCAGTCCCGGCTGAAAAATCTGAAGATTCTGCCCACAACAATCCGCATTCAGGCTGATTGCAATTTCAGAACAGAGGATGAAATCCTATTGTTTAACCACCTTTTTCGTTATTGTATTCCCCTGATTATCTGAAATCTGCAACAACAGCAACTGAGGCATAAGCCGGCTGGCGGGAATTGAAAAGGTTCCACCGGATGTCGTGGTGCGCAGAAGCATTCTTCCGGTCAGGTCGTACAGACTGACCTCATATTTTCCCTGCGGCAGCGCCATTTTCAGCTCATCCATTACGGGATTGACAACCACCACCCTGTCGCGGGCTGCCTCCTCTATTCCCACGCCGCTTCTTACTTCCAGGTCAAAATCATAAAGGCGCCCTTTGTCCACCGGATCTTCACCGAAATCGGCATAATTCTCGGGCCGCCAACCATCGGTGTAAACCACCCTCAGCCGGGTAAACCCGGGAACGGCGGTCAGCGGGATTACCATTTCCCGGCTGATATTCAGCACCGTAGCGCTGTTGTTCGCTTTCCTCTGTCCGACAATGGCAATCCTCTCCCCTTCATCTTCAAAATCGAAATCGCGGTTCCAATCCGCCAGAATAATCGCCTGGCACCACTGCAAACCATCTTCCTGGCCGGGCAGTGCAGTCAGATTCAGCATCAGGGTATCGCCTTTTACTGCAGTGGCAATGGTTTCGGTGTGCCGGATGTAATGCGATTCCGGTGCAGCAGTAGCCACATAACCGATATTCGTGATGCCTCCTTCGGTCAAAGCCGCGGTCAGGTACCTGTCGTCGGCAACCGGACGAAGCTGTCCGGGAATCACATAACCGATGATGTAATCAACCGAAGAAACCACACTGTTTGCCATTCCCTCCTTCAGGGCGACGGCTTTCAGGGTACACGACTCGTTCAGAATCAGCGCTCCGGTGTAAAGAGACGAATTTCTGCCCGGGGTTGAGCCATCCAGGGTATATTGGATCTCCGCATTTTCGGTGGCAGAGGTAATTTCAACCGTCTGAGGCGGGGCGTATCGTCCGGGCGGCAGCGAAAACAACGGCGGTTCCGCTACCGGTGCGCCGGGTTCCATGTATTTATCGGCCCCGTCGGTAAGCCAGTCGAGCGAAAAGTTTAGAAAATACATTTTGTACGGCACCGTTTCATCTTCTTCCAGATATACGCCAATGGTTCCGTCGGGCAGGATGGTAATGGATGAATAGGCCGAAGCGCCTTCGCACAGCACTTTCTTTACCGGCCACGAAGTGCCCTCATCGTAACTGATCCACATGGATACCCTGATACGGGACATATCATTGGGCAGAGTGTGCAACAGGCGGTTCTTCTCATATCCGTCGATGGTTGAGGTGTACCGCATCATATCGCCGTTGCAGGCATTTCCCCAAACATCAGTCCAGAAATTTTTCTCACCCCAGGTAATGCCCCTGTCCTCCGATTTGGCCCACATCCGGTAACCGTTGGTGCGGCTGCTCAGCAATATGGTTCCGTCGTTCAGTTCGGTTACCTTGGCTTCATCGCCCTGCTGCATTGCACGCGATGAGACATTCCAGGTCTCCCCTTCATCATCGGAATAGACGATGTAATTGTTCAGAATGCTGTTGGAGGGCACCTCGCGCACGGCAATTGCCACCATCAGGCGGCCGTCGCGAAGGGTCAGCCCGCGGCCTGAACCAAAAAACGATGCCTGCCATTTACTGCGAACGGGATCAGGGCATCCGGCGCCATATATCTGAGAGGTAATATCCACCGGCTCGCTCCAGGTAATGCCGTGGTCGTCGCTGGCAACCATGTAGCTGCGCATCGGATTGGCAGCAGTGGAATTCCAAAGGCTGCCCTGTCCGATAAACAGGGAAATCAGCCTGCCGCTGTTTGTTTTGAGCAGGCAGGCATCGCCATATCCGTGGTTGAAGCCGGTACCCTCTGCGATGGTCATGGGCTCCGACCAGCTTATTCCGCCATCGGTACTGCGGCGGCACACAATATCAATGTCCTCGGGCAGATCGCCGGGGCCGAATTTTCTTTTGTCCGAAAAGGTTACAAGTGAGCCGTCGTCAGCGGTGATGACGGCGGGAATGCGATAACTTACGGAGCCGTAGTCCCCGGGCGCCAGAACCAGGGTTCGCCTGAGCAGTACTTCGCGGCTGCCATCGGGATTGCCAGCGGTAAATTCATATGTTTCGTTTTCCGTTGTGATTGAAATCAGGCTTGCATCCAGCAAATCGCCTTCGGCTGCCGATTCCGAAACATCGTAAGTGAGCCAGAGGTGGTTGCTCCCGCTGACAAGATAACCGAAGGTGTTCACCACCATCTCACCCTCAGCCGGCAATGCCGCACCCAGCAGCACACCTCCGGGATTCCGCGGATCGAATTTGCTGATGTTACCCGTTGAATAAATTTTGATGCTATCAACCGATGCGAGCGACGATGTTCCGTCCATGGAAAACCGTATGTTTTCGATGGCTTTGGCATCGGTACCTTCCGTCTGAAAAACAGCATTCAGAATCACCTCATTTTTGTTGCCGCGCCCGCTATAGTTTCTGTCCTGAATTACAGTTGCCGTGGTTATGGTTACTGCACCCGGCTGCGGGAAGTTATGCAGAACTCCCGGATGGTTTCCGGTAACATCGGCAACGGTTTCGCCCGAAATATCTTCGAAATCGTATCCGGCAACCAGGCCATCGGCGGAGGCTGAAACCGCTGTCAGCATATCTTCCGCAATTTCGGCGTCGGACAACGCCCGTTTATATATCCGCAGATCATCAATCTTCCCCTTGAAATAGTTATTCGGATCGGCAACCGGATGGGTTCCGGTAATTCCGGCGCCGACAAACAGGTCGTAAGGATTGTTTGCCGCCCAGCTGGTGATATTGGTCACCGACTCGTTGGTTTTCTCACCGTTTACATACAAAAACATCTTCTTTGCCCCGCGGTCAACCACAAAAGCCAGATGCGTCCAGGTACCGGCGGTACCGGTATAATCGGCCCACACACTCATGGAGTTGTTGTGGTTGTTGGCGGAATTTGGCGTATTGACCGCTGCAAACTGAAGCCCGGAATTGCCACCCCAAAGTTCCCAGCCCGATTTGTTTGGCAGGGTGGTGCTGATGCTCCGCTTTGCGATAAACCGCTGGTTGCTTCCGGGTATCAGCTCGGTGATGCTGATCCACAACGAAACGGTAAAACTCTCGGATGCCGCAATGTTGAAGTCATCGTGATTTGCGATGGTCATATACTGATCGTAGCCATTAAACTCAAGGTAATTGCCCGTCTGGGACCAGAGCAGGCCAATTCCCGAAAGGAAAATGATAAAGAGTAAAAATGTCTTTTTCATGAATCTGAATTTGGGCTGAAACAAATATAGTGGATTTTAAGCTGAAAAGGGCATTCTGCGCATTGTCATCCGTCAGAAAAACAAAACAGCCACATCGTCTGATATGGCTGCTTTACCGGTCACTCCGTTGATTCAACAGGGTGAAATATCCTAAAATTTAATGGCCGCTCCGGCTGAGAGCAGTCCCTGAAAACCAAATCCGGCTTCGGCAAATACCGAGAATGTATTTCCCAGCCGGACACCCACGGGCGACACATGAAAGGCAAATGCCGCCTGCGTATCTTTATTACCATTATCAGCGGAGCCTTGCATGAAAGTGGCGCCCGCAGCTACAGTGGTGTACAGCTGAAGCAGCGAGCCGTTGATCCAGTTCACCTTTCCGCGAAGCATAGGCGTATAAAATTTCGTTGCAATCTTAATCTGCTGCTCCGATTCGGATTTCGCTTTATAAATTGCCTCATAGGATGCATAGTTTAACTGCGCACCAAACGATATCCTCTCGCTGTTGTAATAATCAAAGCCGGCAAAAACGGATCCGAATCCGTTTACATCCACCACATCTTCATGCAAATCGCTGACCAGCACTCCGGTCCACATCGTACTGTGAATAAAGATAATATCCTGGGCAGTTCCAAGTCCGTATCCGGCATAAATATCAATCTTCCCGGCATTGTCAGGCTGGGCATAGGCACTTACTGCAAATACCGTAAAAATTAAAAGAATCAGTTTTTTCATATTTTCAATTTTCAGTTAATGACTAGTCAAACAAACCAAAGGCAGGAATGTTCCCATCCGGCAAATAAATGCGGCGGGAATATTTACTTAACCGCAATGGTCAGCGGCTCCGGATACATTGAAAGTTATACCGATGGTTACATCCCGAACAGGTTTACCAAAAAAAATCCGGAGGCTGATTTACCCCCGGATTTTATCTTTTTTCAGTGCGGATTATTATCTGCTTTTTGAGAATTTCAGCTCTTTCAGCAGGTTCTCGGCACCGGCATATTTGTCCATGACAAAAAGGACATAGCGGACATCCACATTGATGGTGCGCTGCAGATCGGGTTCAAATGCGATGTTGCTACTCATGGCTTCCCAGTTTCCGTCGAATGCCAGGCCGATGAGTTCGCCTTTGCCATTCAGGATCGGGCTGCCTGAGTTGCCGCCGGTAATATCGTTGTTGCTCAGGAAGTTAACCGGAAGTCTGCCGTTCTTGTCGGCCCACTTGCCATAATCTTTTTTCAAGAGCAGTTCCTTCAGTTTTGCCGGAACGATGAATTCATCGTTGGTCGGGTCTTCCTTTTCAAGAATGCCCTCTCCGTAAGTGATGTAATCATAATGGATGGCGTCGGCGGGATAGTAATCCAGCACCTGGCCGTAGGTTACGCGCATGGTTGAGTTGGCATCCGGATAATAGACCTTTTCGGGATTAGCCTTCCTCAGTCCGTCAACAAAGAGGCGCTGTGCCCGTTTCAGCTTGTCGTTCAGCGGACCGGCGGCCATCATTTGAGTCATAAATGCATTGTAGAACGAGTTTACCGTTTTGTAGGCGAGGTCTTTCTCAAAAACCTTGATGCTGGGTTTCTCAAGGAAAGCATAGTAGTTTTCGGGCGAGGTGAGCACCGATGTTTCAAACACCTTGCGGGCAAACAGGTTTACATCGCCTTTATACTTTTTGTCGATCAGGTTGAAGATGTCGGGCAGTTCGCTTGCCGGAATATCCTGACGGTAGATTTCAAGGATGGCGGCAAAGAGCTTCTCCTCAGTCGGGGCGTTGTAGTCCTTAAACTGCTCTTCTCCCATTTCGTAGAAGGGTGCCAGCGCCTCTTTCAGTTCATCGCCCTTCAGGCCGCTTTTCAGAATGTTGATGATGCCCTGGGTCTGCAGGGGGAATTGCATCATTTGCGAGCCATACAACGAAATCTGGAATGTCCAGAGTTTCTTGTTGTAACCGAGCTCTTCCCACCGTTCAGCCACATCGGCCATATCCTGAAGCACATTGCCGTACAGCTCTTTCCGCTGCTCATCGGCATTTACCCATGCGGTGAAGTGGTCTTCAATGGCTTTTTTCTGGTCATAGACATTCAGGCGTTTCAGGCCGCGGCTTTCGCCGAGTTTGTTCTTCCATAGGTTTGCCAGTCCGGCGTAGTGTGATGCATATTTAATCCTGACTTCATCGCTCTGATCCATATCGGCTTTCATAATGTCCAGTATGCGTCCGCCCACCTTAACGATTGCGGGGTTGATGTCGTTAAGCGTAATTTCGATGCCGTGTGAGGTGCGGTAACGGTCGGTGGTGCCGGGAAATCCCCAGATCATGGCGTAATCGCCTTTTTCAACGCCATCGAGGGAGATGGTAAGGAAATGCTTGGGTTTCAGGGGAATATTGTCCTTTGAATACTCGGCCGGTTTTCCGTCGGGGCCGGAGTAGATGCGCAGGATGCTGAAGTCGCCGGTATGGCGGGGCCACATCCAGTTGTCGGTGTCGCCACCGAACTTTCCAATGGCTGAAGGAGGTGCACCTACCAGGCGGACATCCTTATATACCTCATACACAAAGCGGTAGAACTCATTTCCGTTGAAGAATCCCTTTACGGAAACCTCATAACGGCCATTTTCCGAAGCCTCTTCCTTCAGCGCTTCAATGGCTTTCGAAATGATGCCGTTGCGCTCACCCTCGCTCATTTCGGGGGTCACTTTCTCGAGTACAACCTTTGTTACATCGTCCATCTTTACGAGGAATGAGGCGGTAAGCCCTTCGTTGGGAAGCTCCTCGGCATAGCTGGCTGCCCAGAATCCGTCGGTAAGATAGTCGTGGTTAATGGAACTGTGCTTCTGAATCACATCATAAGCGCAGTGATGGTTGGTGAAAAGCAGTCCGTTGGGCGATACAACCTCTGCGGTGCAGAATCCGCCGCCAAGGCTTACAATGGCATCCTTCAGGCTCGCATTGTTGATGTCATATATCTCCTGCGGCGAAAGTTTAAGGCCCATTTTCTGCATATCCACATAGTTGAGCCTCTCAACAAACATAGGCAGCCACATGCCTTCATCAGGCGGATTTTCTGAGCGCAGCACCGGGCTAAGGGCTGCAACAAGCATCAGAGTTAATAGAAATTTTCTCATAAACAGAGTTTTAGTGTAGTTATTAGATTGAATATTAGGTTTTTAAATGTCTTTTTGAATCGTGCAAGCCGTTTGGGATGAAGCTGAAGCAGAACTGCTGGCGGTTTGGGCCGCCGGCAGCTCATCAGCAGGTTCCTTGCTTTACAGGCCCATTACGCTTTTACCCTGCTCGAATACGATGTCAACGGGGATTCCGGCGCTTTTCAGCCTGTCGAGGTCATGCTGCAGTTGTTCGGGAATTACCGATTTGGTGCGGATCAGCTCCTTCACACCATCGTAATTTCCATCGCCCTGCAGCGTCAGAATCAATCCGCCGAGGCCTTCAACGGCAAGCTTCATCTTGTCGAAGCTTACCATATAGGTGCCGTCGTCCTGATGGGTGAATGCGCCGTGCTCGCTGAAGTAGTTGAAGGTGAGCATATTTGCCTTTCCGTGGGCACTGGCGGCGCCAAAGCGTACCGAACGGAAAATGCCGGCCATAAAGGTTACATAGTTGTCCATCACCTCGCCGTCGGTGAGTTCACCCATTTCGTATAGTTTGGTAACCATGTAGAGGCCAAGGATATCGGCTTTGCCTTCCTCAAGAGCTGAATACTGCTCCTTCAGCGCCTCACGCACGGTGCCCTTGCCATCGAGGGTGTTTTTAATGCCAAGGCCGTGAGCCACTTCGTGGAACATGGTGTTCGAAAAGAATGCATCGAACTTGATGTACCTGCGCTGCGATTCATGAATCAGCACATCGCTGATGGGAACCAGAATGCCGTCGAATTTAGCTTTCATGGCATTTTTGAGCTGCAGTTTGCGTGATCCCTTTTCCAGTTGTACCTGCTCGTCGTTGGGCAGATTGATGGCGATGGTTTTGCTGCCTGCATTGCAATCGCCGGCATAGTAAATCACATCGTAGGCATTCAGGTCGGCATCCGAACCGGGAACCTCGTTTTTATACTTCTGGTCAACGGGCAGCCCCTTCTGCAGTTCGGGCAGCAGTGAGGCAAACCTGGCCAGGCGCTGGCTCCACTCCACATCCTTGATGAGGATGAACGACTCCTGAGCGGCTTTTCTTCCGTAAAGGGCATCTTCGTAGTTTTCGATGGGGCCGATGACAAAGTCGATGTTTGAGGATTTCATTTCCATCCATGCGAAGTCACTCTCCTGATATTTGTCGGTAAGCAGCGCTTCGGCACGCAGTTCAAGGTATCTCTTCAGGCCGGCATCTTCGGCAAGTCCGGCTGCCTGTTTCAGCAGACCGGCTGCCTGTTTCACCTTCGAGGCATAGGCTTCGTGATACCACACTACGCGGAGCGATCCGTCCACATTGCGGCGGATCAGGGTGTAGAGGCTCGATTTGTCGGGGTCCTGCAGGTTTTCGAACTCCTCAGCAGTCATATCCACCGGATAGAAGTTGGCACCAAGCGGTTTGGCTCCGATTCCGCCGATAAACGGCTTGTTTCCGTTCAGCCTGTCCCACGGGCCGTAGTTGATTTCGGCAAAACGGCGGGTTGCATCGTCGCTGATGCGGCCGAGAAATGCCTCCTTATCGCCAATGGCCTGCTGCCAGAAAATTTCGTTCATAATTGAGGCAGCATCAAACAGCAGCGGCAATATCTGCTTTTCCTTCTCCGAAAGATGGCTGATGTCGGCGGTGAGCTTTACCGGAGTAAAGATCGCAAGGCGCTGGGCTACATCGGTTCCGGCATCCGGAACAAGCGATTCCACTGCCGGAATAATACCGGGATTTGAATTCTCCACTTCTTCTTCAGTTTTTACTTTCTGACCGCATCCGGCAGCAAAAACCACCATACCGGCCATTGCTGCAACGGTTAAAAATCTTTGAAACATATTGATTTTGCTTTGAAGGGTTAATATCTTAAAACGGGGCTAAATTACTCTATTTTGGGAAAATAGAGGAACAAATTATGCGGTTATTTTGCCCGTCCGCTTATTAACGGTTGGCAGTATGGTTAGCTTCCGATCTCTTTTTTATGTTCTCTTTATATCCATTAGGTTGCTAATTGTTTTACACCCAACTCCCCCTTAAACGCCCTCTGGCTCAAACTGCCATACAGATTCTCTAACTCCTGCAAGCTTTGTTGGTATTGGCTTTTGAGGGCTTCTGTTTCTGTCTCTTATACACATCTCCGAGCCCAC
>LUZO01000068.1 GCA_001603685.1 Bacteroidales bacterium Bact_23 | reverse complement strand
GTTGTGCATCGGCTGGGTGTTGCTTTATTAAAAAACAACACGATGTTTTGCGGTTTTTAAAATTCCTTTCTTTTTATGAAAAGGGAAGTGGAAATGAAACGCCCGCCCAAAAATCAGGCTCCGCAGGAGTGGCATTATCGTTAAAAAATAATAGAGGTAAGCCCAATTTGATTAGGGTGGCTTTATGAGATCGGTTTTTTACCTGCGGACGATAATGTCGTCCTTCCGGGACTTTTTGGTTTTCGTTATTGCCTGAATACTACCATAATGTCGTCCCTCCGGGACTTTTTTTTAATGATAGGGCGTCTCAAGCTCCGCAGGAGCGACATTATCGTTAAAAAATAATAGGGGTAAACCCAATTTGATCTGACTGGTTTTATGAGATTGGCATTTTTCCTGCGGACGATAATGTCGTCCCTCCGGGACTTGTGAAATTTCGGATTTTAGATTTTAGTCCGCCGCGGCGGATCGGATTTGGGTCCGCCTCTGGCGGATGAAGCACCTGTCGGCGCATTCCAATATTTGAGTCTGCCTCTAGTGGATCACTTTTCACTCCGCCGCGGCGGATTACTTTTTACTTTTCACTCTTACCTCCTACCTCTTACTTCTTACTTCTTTAGTCTGGATGACAAGGTAATTGGTCTATCATATTTTTCCAATCGGTATAAAAAGCTCCTTACAAGGTTTCAATCCTTGGCAGAAGTATGAAAAAGTTAAAAAATCGACAGGAACTTACCCCTGTACCCCAAATAATGAAATAGAACAAAAAAGAGAGAGCGTTCTTCTCTCTCTTATGTAAATATCCCCTCGGCAACGCTAACGCTTCGCTCAGGGTAAAAATAACCTAATCCCTTATGCAACGGACAGAAAAGCCAAAGTCCTTACCATTGTTGCGCCTGTCCACATTGCTGCCATTGGAGGCCATGCCCCGTTCCCATGCGTAATTGGTACCGCTCTCAGTAGCACACCACCAGTAGCCACTTCCATTAATAGAGCTAAAAGTGCCATTACTATAACGGAAGCCACCCGGAAGGGCTGTAAAACCGGTTTCGTTGGTTGCTCCGGTGTTTGGGATGCTCCAATGCGCGAAGCCGGCTTCTTTCAGCTTGCCACCGGCTATAGCTGCACCACCCAAAAAATCGGTTAATTGCGTCCACTCGTCATCGCTGGGCAGATGCCAGCCCGCGGGGCAAACGCCTTGCACCCCGCTTGGGTTAGTGCTACTGCTTGCAGTGCCATCCATTGCGGCAGCCCAGTTATATAACACTCCGTAAGTTGCATAAT
Source organism: Bacteroidales bacterium Bact_23 (assembly GCA_001603685.1). Lineage (GTDB taxonomy): Bacteria > Bacteroidota > Bacteroidia > Bacteroidales > Lentimicrobiaceae > Lentimicrobium. The sequence goes on along the minus strand of LUZO01000068.1, from coordinate 287 downwards.
TGTCTGTAGCTTTGGCTTCTATAACATTGGTTCCATTATAATCATACACATAATAATACGGCGTTGTTAGTGAACCTGTGGCTGGCCCAACCACACTTGGCAAATACTTAAGGTTTTCTGCCATCCATACTTGTTCTCCTATTTTCACCCAATTATAAATGTTCCCATCACGAGAGTCGGTAAAACTTCCAATGTTTGGGTTTGTTAATGGTTTATAAAATATTATACTGTCAACCTGTGTATTTACATTGAACTGACCGACTATAGCACCTGCTTTCATTATATAC
>LUZO01000067.1 GCA_001603685.1 Bacteroidales bacterium Bact_23 | reverse complement strand
GGTAATGTTTATACCATCAGTGGTATTCCAACCGAATCAGGTGTATTTAACTATACGGTAACCACTTCGGGAAACAGTTGTAATCCTGCGAGCCTTTCAGGTACCATTACCGTTAATCCTGAACTGCCTGTATCTGTGACCATAATATCATCTCCGTCAAATAATCTCTGTGCAAGTGTACCTGTTGAATTTACTGCAATACCGGTGAATGAAGGGGCGTCTCCAGATTACCAATGGTATTTGAACGGTAATCCTGTTGGGGGGAACAGCGAGACTTATGTCTTAAATTCCCCGTCAGCAAACGACGAAGTGTATGTTGTACTCACATCAAGTGAAAATTGTACCAGTGGAAATCCTGCTACATCGAATATTATTACACTTGCTATTGGTGTTGTGGAAGTTGCCGGTACATTACCGGCTCCGACAATGGCATGCTATCCCAATTTGGGCGAAGCATTTGCTTCTATTAATGATGGTACCCATCAGGGAGATATCACTGTTTCAATTCTTGATAACACCGCCGAACCGGCCACTGCCGTGCTGAATGCCAGCGGTGGAGTCGCAAATTATACTTCGGTGCTTGTTTCGCCGGCCGGAGCGGGTATCACGGTTACAGGTAATCTGAATGCTTCGTTAATTCAGTTGAATGGAGCAGACAATGTTACCATCGATGGCCGTATTGGAGGCTCTGGTACACCACATAGTTTAACGCTTGAAAATACCAATACCGGTAATCAGGCAAGGGTGGTTGATTTTGCTGCCGGAGCTACCAATGATGTGTTGCAGTACACACTTATTACCGGATATAATGCCGTGAACTCTGTTGGAGCTGCCGGCAACCTGAATACCGGAAATACCATCCGCAACAACCGGATTTTCAACTTCCTGAATCCTTCGGAAGCTTCGTACGGAATTAATATTCTGGCAAATAATGCCGGCTGGACCATCCGGGAGAACGATTTCTATCAGACCTCCACGCTGAATGCCACCGGCAATGGCGAATATGCAGCTATCCGGATCGGTGCTGGAACAGGTAACGGCTTTACGGTGGAAGGCAATAACATTGGCGGTAATTCGGAAGGCGCATCGGGAAGCTGGGTAAAAGCCGGTGGCAACAATGCCTTTTACGGGATTTATATTTCAGCCGGTAACGGCACGGACAATCAGATATCCGGAAACACCATCCGCAACATTCAGTGGGCCAACAGCGGCAATGCCAACTGGACGGGGATTCATGTGGCCGGAGGGCTGGTTCATATTGACGGAAACACCATTGGAGCCGGTACGGGAACCAACTCACTGTCGGTAACATTTGGCGGAAACCTTACCACTATTCCTGCCAACGGCTTTTTCGGAATTAACTATGCCAGCAATCAGTCGGCAACCATCGAGAACAATATAATCGGCTCAGTTACCACCGATAACATTGATAATCGGTATGCCGGAAACTTTTATGGCATTGTCCGTGAACTTACCGGACTTGGCGGTTCAACGCTTACCATCCGGGATAACACCATAGGCAGTACGACTACAACTTCTTCCGTTGTGGCAAATTCGGTTTCAGCCACGGCTGCCCAGGATGTGGTTGGTATTTATTTAAATTCTTCGGATCATCAGGGAATCGGGCATATTTCCGGCAATACGATTGCCAATATGACCAACAATAACACCTTTATTTCGCTTAACGGCGGTATGTTAAACGGAGTTTTTACAAGCATGAACTCAGCCAACATCCAGAACAATACCATCAGGGATCTGAGTACCTCCAGCGCAAACAGAAATGATAATGTAAGGGCTTCCGTTAGCGGCATAATGATGGACACCTGGAATGGAGCCCTGATTACGGGCAATACCATTTATAACCTTATAAATACCTCCGATTATCATTCGTCCGGTGAATCAACCACCATACTCGGTATGTATATCAGTATGGGTAATGCTTCCCATGTAAATGATTATTCAATCAGCAACAATTTTATCCACTCGCTCCGTTTCACAGCGCCAACGACCAATTTTTTGGGAGATGTTTACGGGATCAGGTTCAATTCAGGCTCGGCTACCTTTGCCAATAATATCATAAGCCTGGGAATTGGCGATCCAAACTCAAGATATATTTTCTGCATTTATTTAAGCGGAAGCCAGACAATATATCAATATCATTTCTGTCTCTTATACACATCTG
>LUZO01000066.1 GCA_001603685.1 Bacteroidales bacterium Bact_23 | reverse complement strand
TTCTTATATATGTTGCAAAAGAGATATATAGTTATATCTTTGTTTATCAGCAATTTAATTTATCACTTACAGAAAATAAGCTCAGAACGATCGTTTATTAAGTCGTGCTTGCCATCACGCTCTTCCTGTAATGGATATATTCCGGACTTTCGGGGTTTTCAATGACAGAGCCGGTTTTATCAAACAATCACCCCGTCGCGGGCGCCCGGGGCAGCCCTGACGGGGTGATTGTCTGAATTGTGCGAAGCAGTTATGCTTCTGCTGTTTTCTTAATCTCTGATCCCTACCCTGTCGAGAATAAAGGCCAGTTCAAAGGCGGTTTCCTTCAGGGCGTCGAAACGGCCGGTAGCGCCGCCATGGCCCGATTCCATATTGGTTTTAAGCAGCAGTATGTTGTTGTCGGTTTTCATTGTCCTCAGTTTGGCAACATACTTGGCCGGCTCGTGATAGAGTACCTGTGAGTCGTTCAGGCCGGCGGTAACCAGCATATTGGGATAATTCTGCGCCTTAATGTTGTCGTAGGGCGAGTACGAGAGCATATAGCGGTAATACTCCTCTTCGTTGGGATTTCCCCACTCTTCGTACTCCTGGGTGGTAAGCGGCAGGGTGTTGTCGAGCATGGTGGTGACCACATCCACAAACGGCACCTGAGCCACAACGGTATTGAACAACTCAGGACGCATATTGGCTACGGCGCCCATCAGTAGGCCTCCGGCGCTTCCGCCCATAATGGCCAGCTTATCCGATGCGGTATATTTATCCGCGATAAGCTTCTCGGCACAGGAGATAAAATCGGTGAAGGTATTCTTCTTGTTCAGCAGTTTTCCATCTTCGTACCACTGCTCACCCAGATCGCTGCCGCCGCGTATCTGTGCGATGGCAAATACGAAACCGCGGTCAATCAGGCTGTAGAAGCTGGAGATGAAATAGGCATCCGAAGTGGAGCCATAGGAGCCGTATGAGTAGAGCAATGCCGGGTTTTTACCATCTTTTACAAGCGATTTCCGGTAAACCACCGACATGGGCACCTGCTTGCCGTCGCCGGCGGTAGCCCAGATCCGCTCAACGGTATAATCGTCGGGGTTGAAGCCCGAAGGGATCTCCTGCTGCTTCAGCAGTATGCTCTCGCCCGAAGCCATGTTATAGTCATAAACACTGGAAGGGCGGTTGAGCGAAGTGTAGCTGTAGCGCAGCGTTTCAGAAGTGTACTCGGGAGTGCCCGACATATAGGCGAAGTAAACCGGTTCGGGGAAGCTGATCAGTTTCTCATTACCGTCCTTCAGGCCGATGACCTTGATCTCGTTCAGGCCGTTCCTGCGGGTCTGAACTGCCAGATAATCGCTGAAAACATCGATTGACTCAATGGCCACATCGTTGTCGTGGGGCACCACCACCTTCCAGTTGCTGCGGTCTTCGTAACCTGTAAGCGGAGCTTCGTACACCATCGAGTTCAGGTTATCGCGGTCCTTATACTGAATAAAGAACTTATCCTTGTGGGGATTCACATGATATTCCACATCCTTTACCCTGGGAATGAACACTTTGAACTTTCCGGTCGGATTATCCGCCGGCAGAAGGTGATACTCGGAGGTGGTGGAACTTGCTGAGGCAATGAACATATAATCATTGGTTTTCGATTTACCGACCCCTATGATAAACTGTTCGTTCGGCTCTTCGAACACCAGTACGGCGGGTTTGCTGCTTCCGATCTCGGTGCGGTAGGCACGCCACGACCTGAGGGCATCGTTTCCGATGGTATAGAACAGCGTTTTACCGTCGTTTGCCCAGGCAAAGCTCTGAACCCTTTCGATGGCCACCGGAAGATCTTCGCCGGTTTCCAGATTCCTGACCCTGAGGGTATAATCGGCAAACGATCCGGTTTCGTTCGAAATGTAGGCTGCCAGTTTATTGTCGTAACTCACTTCATAATCGGAGAAAATATACGCCTGCTTGCCTTCCGCCATTTTATTCACATCGAACATAACCTCTTCAGGAGCCGATACATCGCCTTTTTTGCGGCAGTATATGCGGTACTGCTTCCCTTCTTCGGTTCTTGAATAGTAGTAGTAGCCATTGTCGAGGCGGGGAACGGTTACATCGGTCTCCTTTATGCGCCCTTTCATCTCGGCGAAAAGCTTCTCCTGAAGCGCCAGGGTATGCTTCATTACCGTATCCGAATAGGCGTTTTCAGCCTCGAGGTAGGCGATCACCTCAGGGTTTTCCTTCTCTTTCAGCCAGTAGTAATTGTCAATTCTCTCGTTGCCAAACTCATTGAATGTCACCTCGCGGGCCTCAGCCATCGGTGCAGGGGGGTAGTCGCTTTGCATGTTAATCTTTACTGGTTTTTCTGTTGCGGGATTACAGGCAGCCAAAGCCAGCAATGAAAAAAGGCCGCCATACAAACGGATTTGTTTACTCATGATACTTGTGCGGATTCTCTGTTTGTTTTTACTGATTCACAGATGGATATAAGTCCGTTACCGGGTTCATAAACACCGGCAAAAGTACAAAAACCGTCTGAACCAAAAACAATTAAGAAGAGGCCTGTTCGCTTGTCCGGTTGATTCTCTTCCTCACCGTTGCCCATGCGTCTGTGGTAAGGAAGGTTTCATCCATAAACCCGGCGATCTCCACCAGCCGTTTCATGGGCAGTGAAAAGGTCAGCTCGTTTTCCTTTACGAATGGCCGTGCCGATACATCGAACATCCCCAGAATGGCTCTTGGATGCTCTTTCTGCGCTTCGGCAAGGGGATACTGAATAATGGAAGAGCAACCTGAACCGAAAGGCGCCACGGTTCCCATAAAGTCGTCGCGGTCGAAGCCGGCAAGGGTGTAAAGGCCAGAAAGCACATCGGGTGTGGCGAAAAAGATCACCACTTCCGGATTGTCCGGTGCTTCCAGCATATCCCACCGCTTGAATACAATACCGGGTGCCGGTGCCGGCCTCCACGGGACATCCTGAAGCATCTTCTGTACCTGACCGGGAGTCCGCAAATAGCGCTCTCCCTCCATGTTTTCGTTGCCGCATGAGAGGAAATATTCAAATCCCGGCTTCAGTTTTTCCGTGAAGCCAAGGTAGCGCTTTCCGCCGCTGCAGCCTACTGAAGCCACATCGAAAAAGACCGGCCTGCCCCGGCGTACCTGATGAAGGGCACCGATAAAGCATTTCCATTTTTCGGCTTTCGGTGCGGGTTCGGCATTCCCATGTTTATCGGTATAAAAAAAGGTAACGGGAAGTTCCGCTTCTCCGAAATACTTTCTCCAACTCGCAGTAAAGCGGTCTCTAAAAGCAATATCCATAGTTAAAATTTTGGGCGGGGTTTGGAAAAATCAGTGCCCCGTCGGGTTCACTACAGTTCCTTTCTCAGCCTGGCTACCGGAATGTTAAGCTGTTCCCGGTATTTGGCAACGGTACGGCGGGCGATGTTGTATCCCTTCTCTTTCAGGATGTCGGTAAGCTGCTCGTCGGTAAGCGGTTTGCTTTTATCCTCAGCTTCCACACAATCCGACAGTATCTTTTTGATTTCACGGGTGGAAACCTCCTCGCCGGTTTCGGTCTGCATCGATTCCGAGAAGAAGGTTTTCAGCAGGAAAGTGCCGAAGGGTGTCTGCACATATTTTGAATTGGCCACCCTGGAAACGGTTGAAATATCCAGTCCAACCATTTCGGCAATATCCTTCAGAATCATCGGCCTCAGTTTGGTTTCATCGCCGGTAAGGAAATATTCGCTCTGGTATTCCATGATGGCCGCCATGGTAACGAACAGGGTATTCTGCCGCTGTTTTATGGCATCGATGAACCACTTTGCCGAATCGATCTTCTGCTTGATGAACATGACGGCTTCGCGCTGGCTGTTGCTCTTCACCTTGCTCTCAGCATAGGTTTCGAGCATATCGGTGTAGGTCCGGCTCAGCCGCAGTTCGGGCATATTGCGCGAATTCAGCTGCAGTTCGAGTTCTCCGTCCTTGTTGTAGATGTAGAAGTCGGGCATGATGTAGTGGTTTGCCCTGGCGGTTTCGCCCATCGAGTTGCCCGGCTTGGGGTTGAGCTTGAGGATTTCGTTGACGGCATCGCGCAACTCCTCTTCGCTCACCTTGGCGCGGCGGCTTATCTTGTCGTAGTGCTTTTTGCTGAGTTCATCGAAATAGCGCTCAACCAGCAGCGTGGCCAGCTCAATGTCGGGGGTTTGTTCCTTGCGTTCAAGCTGCAGCAGCAGGCACTCTCTGAGATCCCGCGCTCCCACTCCCGCCGGATCCAGCTCCTGCACCACTTTCAGCAGTTCATCCAGCTCTTCAACGGTGGTGGTGATGTTCTGGGTAAATGCCAGGTCATCAACCATTGCGCTCAGGCTGCGGTTCAGATAACCGGAGTCGTCCAGATTTCCGATGATGTAGGTTGCGATGGTCATCTGCCTGTCGTCGAGATGGCGAAGGCCGAGTTGCGAAAGCAGCATTTCGTGAAAACCGATTCCCGAAGCAAAGGGAATCTCGCGGTGTTCATCGTCGGGGCCGGTGTTTCCGGAGTTGAGCCGGTAGGCCGGAATATCGTCGTCGTCGAGGTACTCGGTAATGTCAAAGTCATCGCGTTCGCGCTCCAGTTCCTCCACCGGATCGGGTTCGGTATCGGGCAGCATCTCATCAGCATCGCTGCTCATCTCCGGATCCGAAGCATCTTCAAGCGCCGGATTCTCTTCAATCTCCTGCTTGATGCGCTGCTCCAGCGCAATGGATGGGATCTGCAGCAACTTCATAAGCAGAATCTGCTGCGGCGACAGTTTCTGAAGTAGTTTCTGCTGAAGTTTCTGGGTTAACATACGCGTTGATATATTGAGCTGTCTAATTCAGGTGAAAGTTACGAAAACTTCTCCTTGTTTACAAACGATCTTTTCTCATTTTTATTGAGAACCTAACCGTTTGCACACCCGGCACAGACTGCTCCGGTTTGAGGTTAAAACTCGGCATTCTGCGGTGTACGCGGGAATGGGATGACATCTCGGATGTTTGCCATTCCGGTTACAAAGAGCATCATTCGCTCGAAGCCAAGGCCAAATCCGGCATGCGGGGCGGTTCCGAACTTGCGTGTTTCGAGGTACCACCAGATATCCTTCTGTGGAATATGAAGATCCTCGCAGCGCTGAACCAGTTTCTCATACGACTCTTCGCGCTGCGATCCGCCGATGATTTCGCCGATGCGGGGGAACAGCACATCCATCGCCCTTACGGTTTTGCCGTCTTCGTTCAGCTTCATGTAGAATGCCTTGATCTCTTTCGGGTAATTGGTGAGGATTACCGGCTTTTTGAAGTGTTTCTCCACCAGGTAGCGTTCGTGTTCGCTCTGCAGGTCAATACCCCAGTCAACCGGATATTCGAATTTCTGGCCCGAGGCCTTCAGGATGTCAACGGCTTCGGTATAGGTAAGGCGTTTGAAATCGTTTTCAACCACGAATCTGAGCCGCTCAATCAATTCATTGTCGTACATTTTGTTGAGGAACTCCAGGTCGTCCATACAATTGTCGAGGGCATAGCGGACGAGGTATTTCAGGAAATCTTCGGCCAGATCCATGTTATCGTTGATGTCGTAGAACGCCATTTCGGGTTCAATCATCCAGAACTCGGCCAGGTGACGCGGCGTATTTGAATTTTCAGCCCTGAAGGTGGGGCCGAAGGTGTAAATTTCCGACAATGCCAGGGCACCAAGCTCCCCTTCGAGTTGTCCGGAAACAGTAAGGTTGGTGGGTTTCCCGAAAAAGTCGTGGCTGTAATCCACATCTCCCTGCGGGGTGAGCGGCGGATTTTTCGGATCCAGGGTGGTAACCCTGAACATGGCTCCTGCTCCTTCGGCATCCGATCCGGTGATGATGGGGGTGTGCAGATAGTAAAAGCCGTTGTCGTTGAAATACTTGTGGATGGCAAATGCCATGGCGTGGCGCATCCTCAGCACTGCACCGAAAGTGTTGGTACGCGGCCTCAGATGGGCAATCTCGCGGAGGAATTCAAGGGTATGACCCTTCTTCTGCAGCGGATAGGTTTCCGGGTCGGCGGTGCCAAAAACTTCGATCTCTTTTGCCTGTACCTCAACGGCCTGTCCCTGTCCCGGCGATTCAACCAGAATTCCGTTTACCGAAATGCACGAACCGGTGGTAATCAGCTTCAGGGTTGCCTCGTCGAAGGCAGCCACATCGGCTACAACCTGAATGCTGTGTATAATGGATCCGTCGTTCAGAGCAATAAAGGCCACATTTTTGTTTCCGCGCTTGGTGCGTACCCATCCTTTCAGGTTTACCATATTTCCGGTTCCAATGGCCTGCCAGTTCTTAAAAATATCAGCAATTTTGGTTCTTTTCAGTGATTCCATTATTTTTTTCTCAATAAATTAAAACAATCAGGTTTCAGGCTTCGCCACTTTCCGGCTTAGCGGGGACAAAGTTACGAAAAAACAATCTCTCTGTTCGGGATTAAAAATCGGCAAAAATTGCGATACCATCCGAAACAGGCCCGGCTGCCGCTTCCGGCAAAAAAAGTTATTTCGCCCTGAAATGGCATTACAACTTTGGTTTCCGGAAATTAAATATCAATAAATGCGCAGTATGCGCTGGAAAAAGCTTTTTAGACCATGAAATCAGCAGGTGAATTTAATGGCCGCGGTAAAAATCTGAATAACCGTTTTGGCAATTCGTTGCCGGCCACTATCTTTATCGCTTCAAATACAAGCCGTTTTTTCATGGGTCTGCTTTTCGGAAAAATCCTGCTGCTGCGGCGTCCGGTTCTGCTGTTTACAGTAGTTCTGGCGCTGACATTTATTCCGGTATGCCGGGTTTCGGGGCAGGTGAACGGCAATGGAAAAGGCAACGACACGGTCAGACTGGCACAGATTCAGAAAGATTTCGACAAGGCGCTTGATGCCGGACTTATTGGCGCAGCCCGCAAATTGGCCGATTCCATGATTTCGTTTGCCCGGCGGACCAACATTCCGAAATATGTGGCGGCAGGCTACTTCAACCACGCCATGATTGAAAAAGCGTTGAACAATACCGAAAGTTTCGTAGATAACCTGCAGAAATCCATCCCCTGGTTCATCAAGGGGGGCGAGCTTTTGGGCGCCGCCATGGCGCATACCATCATCGGGCAGAGCATGGCTAAGGCTGCCGGCAGCGAAGCACGGGAGAATTTCGAGGCATCGCTCCGCATCCGGCAGGAATTGAACGACAGCGCCGGAATGGCAAGCAATCTGGCCAGCCTTGGCGATATCCACCACAGGGCGGGCAACCTTTCCGAAGCGGGCGATTATTACCGCCAGGCAGCCGATATGGCTGAAAGTACCGGCAACGACAGGCTCCGCGCTTTTTCGCTTACCAACCTGGGCAACCTGCAACTTGAGATGAAGCAATATTCCCTCTCGCGAAATAACCTGGAGGAGGCGCTGGTGCTTCAGCGGAAGCTCGGGTATAAAAGCAGTGAACCCGCTCTGATACGAACCATCGGAAATACCTACCTTGAAGAGGGCATCACCGATTCGGCAAGAATCAGGTATGAAGAGGCGCTGATCCTGACCGAGCGCGCCGGTACCGATTTTGCGGGAATGCAGCAGATCTATGCCGACCTTGGCAGGATTGCCGTTCAGCAGGGCGATGATGAAAAAGCCGGCCGTTATTTCAGCCGCTCGCTCGAAATTGCCAGAATGACAGGCGATAAGGAGGCCGAACAGAACCTGCTTGCCGCAATGGAAGAACAGGCTGCCAAAGAACCGGAACCAATTGCAGCATTGCAGGCACCGGTGAAAAAGCCGGCCGGAATCACGGCCAGACAACAGGCGGCTAAACCCGGAAGGGCTTCAGCCGTTCAGAAAGTCCGGGCCGACAGCCTTGAGGAAAAAATCAGGAATGAACGGCTTGCCCTGCTGAAAGAAAAAGAGATTGCCGTTCTGAAAAACAAGGATGCATTGCTTGCCAGACAGGATGAGATTGAAACCCGTTACAAAGAACAGCTGAGTCTGGCCAAAAGAAACAGAAGAACCGTCCTGATTGCCGGGTTGCTTATTCCTGCCTTGCTGCTTGTATGGCTTCTTTTCCGGCTTCGTCCCGCAAAAAAACCTGTTAAAAAACGCTGATCCGGCATCATTTCCAAGTAAAATTTCTTTTACTGAAACGGCCGGATAAAGCCGGGTTTAAGCCAATTTGCCATAAAGGTGAATGGTAGATTTGGTAAAACACCATTTATTTCATATTTTTATAAGGAATTTTCAAGCGGCTTTTATATGACCCGGCCCGGTAACAATCCTGTTTCGCTAAACCCCTTGCTGATGGTGCTGTTTTTGGCGGCCATCCTGCTGGTTTTGGCTCCGTTTGAAGGCAGGATACTGGCTCAGAAGCATACGGCAAAGCAGGAAGCCGATTCCATGCAGATTATCAGGCTGGATGAGAAATTCAAAATGCATCTGAAGGGGAATCAGTTCATAGCTGCCGAAACCATTGCCGATTCGATGATGCACATTGCCGAAAACGCCAATCTCCTCTCCATGATCGGCCGCAGCTATTTCCGCTTTGCGCAGATTGAGCATGCGAAAGGCAATACCGGCGAATTTATAAGGAACCTGGAAAATGCCATCGACTGGTACAAACGGGCGGGCGCCCGCAAATCGGCGGCAAGGGCCTACACCCTGATCGGGCAAACGCTGACGGGCGAGAATTATCAGCTGGCGCTGCAGAACTTTATGGCTTCGCTCGAACTGAGGATCAAGGAGAAGGATAGCCTGGGCATCTGCAACAACCTCATAAATATCGGCGGGGTTTATTACCAGATGGGGCGATATTCCGAAGCCAACCATTATCTGTATCAGGCGCTTCAGTTGTCGGGACAGCTTTCGAACAACACACTGAAGGCCTACGCCATGCTCAACCTCAGTCACATCCACAACAAGCTGAAAAATTTCGATGTTTCGCACGACTACCTGCAGCAGGCGCTGAAAATTCACCGGGATGCCGGAAACAGGCAGGACGAACTGAAAACCCTGATGGCCATCGGAAACACCTATTTCGAGCAGGGAAAACTAACCGATGCCGAAAGCTATTACCTGCAAAGCCTTAAAATTGCCAATACCGCCAAAAATGCCGGACAGGGATATCTGCCGCCCTACAACAACCTCGGGCTGATTGCCAAAAACCGGGGCGACACCATCAGAGCCATTGATTATTTCAATCAGGCCATAGAATCGGCACGAAAAACGAACGACAAGAATGCGCTTTCCATTGCGCTCTCAAACCTCAGTTCCCTTACCAAAACGACGGATGAAGAGCTGGCGCTCAGTCAAATCATGTCAAGCCTGAAGAGCGCCGAAGAGCTTGGAGTACGCAGAATGATTCTGGTGAATTACGAAAACCTGATGAACTACTACGGCGAGCGCAACGATTACAAAACAGCTTTCGAATATTCCACCAAATACCAAAAGCTATATGACTCCATCTACAGCGATGAAAATGCCATCGCCATTCTGAATCTGCAGAACAGATTCGAAAAGGCGGAAAAAGAGAAAGAGATCGCCCTGATGAAAAAGGAGAAACTGGAAAGGGAACTTCAGTTAAGCAAGGCAAATTCGTTGAAAATTATTGCGCTGTTTACCTCCATTCTATTACTGTTTCTGTTAATTTCACTTTATGTCCGTTATCTGAACAGGCAGCGCGTTCAAACGGAACTGGCCATCATCAACGATAAACTAAACCGCCTGAACAGCACAAAGGACAAGCTTTTCTCCATTGTTTCGCACGACCTAAAAAACTCGATGAACGGCTTCTCGCAGATTGTAAATACCCTGAACAAGAATTACGACAATTTTTCGGCCGATGATATCAGGTACTACATAGATGAGGTGTCAGGATCGGCCAATGCCACGAAGGAACTGCTCAAAAACCTGCTCGACTGGGCCCGGTCGCAACGCGATCTGATTGAGATAAAGCCCGTGAAGGTTGATATTCCGGAGGTGATCCGGAAATGCGAGGTTCAGATTAATCAGCAGCTAAAGCGCAAGCAGCTCCGTTTTGAGGTTGATTGCCCCGAAACGCTCAGCGTAACCACCGACGCTGATATTCTTACCACCGCCATTCGAAACATAATGGTGAATGCCGTAAAATACAGCCACGAAAACGGAAGGATTGAAGTGAAGGCAGGTGCGGAAAACGGACAGGTACGCATCGATATTTCGGATGAAGGCATTGGCATTGAACCCGAAATGGTGGAGGAAATGATGCAGCCCGGTACTTTTGTAAAAAGCCGGCCGGGAGTGAACGGCGAAAAGGGAGCCGGATTGGGGCTGATGCTTACCAGAGAACTGCTCGAGAAGATATCCGGAAGACTCCTGGTGCAAAGTGAAAGGATGAAAGGCAGCACTTTTAGCATTCTTATCCCTGCGTAAAATTAAACTTTACCAAATCAGGCAGTTCGATTTTGCAAAACTCCTGTTGGCTACTTTGGGTTTAAATCCCTACATTTGTACGGCTGTAACCAGCCTAATACACCTCCATTATGTCCGTTAAAGTAGCTCTGGTAGATGATCACCGCATTGTAAGGGATGGTTTGAAGGCAATCCTCAAAGGCATCGGCGGCTTTGAAGTGGTTTATGAAGCGGCAAGCGGCGCCGACCTGAGTGCAATTCCCAAAAACCTGAAACCCGACCTGGTACTGCTCGACATTGTCCTGCCCGATACTTCGGGACTCGACCTGATTCCGTTTATCAGAGAGCAGCTGGGCAGCAGAATTCTGGTGCTGACGGCCGAAATGGAAGAGGAGCTGATCTGCACCTCACTGGAAAGGGGAGCGGATGGCTTTATGAACAAGGATGCCTCGGACGAAGAGCTGAAAACGGCGATGAACTCGGTGTTGCACGGTGAGCCCTATTTCGGGCAGAACCTCTCTACCATCATTTACAACAGCTACAAGCGCAAGGTAAAGGAACTGAAGCAGATGCATGATCTGCCCACCCTCACCGATCGCGAAATTGAAATCATCCGGGCATTGGGCGACGGGCTGAGTTTCAAGGAGGTAGGAGCACGGCTCTTTATCAGCCCCAGAACCGTGGAGAATCACAAGAACAACATCCTGGAAAAACTCGGGCTGAAAAATGTCATCGAACTCGTAAAATATGCCATCAGGCATAAAATCATCCCACTCGATTAAAAAAAGCCATGCCCGGTCGGGATTCCGGGCACGACTCATTTCCTAACCTTCTTACTATGACTCTAAAAACCTATACGATGACACTATAATCCCAGGCGCGCAGCATCTGCCGGCTCCTGTTCTCTAAGCAAATTAAAATAAGCATACTGCGAGATAACATTGAATGATGTGATCACCGATGTAAAATCGGGATCCAGTTTTGCATAATGTTCTCTGGTCCGAACCATAGTGTTTTCCCATTGCGGTTTCTTTCCGATCCGGCTGGTTTTCAGGCTTAATTTCAGGTCGGCGCTACTCTTTTCGGCGTCATCCATATTCTCCCTGACTCTTCCGAGCATAACCAGTTTCTGAATGACTTCCTCCTTCAGATCAGCTACGCTTTGAATCAGTTCGGGGGTAAGCTCAGGCTTGTGCCCGACCAGTTCATCAAGTTTATCCAGCGAGTATTCGCAAATCGCCGCAACTTCATTGGCCCACTGCTGGGCATCCATTTTTTTAACTCCGGCTTCGGAATTGTCTTTCTGACCGCTACCGCATCCCGCAACCAGCGCCACAATCGTAAGCATAAATAATAACCGTCTCATAATTGATCTGTTTCTTGGTAAATGATTAACTGAATATATAGCAAACTTACAACCCAATCAGGTCATTTATATTAGGTTATATTACCTATAAACCATGAGTTAAAATGACTATTTTTTTAACTGTTATGCGAAATCTTTCAAAAACGGTTATAAATTAGCCATCGGTTTCCATCCGGATCAGCAATGAATTTGTTATTCAGGTTGGAGATAAAAACAAAAACGATGAAGAACGGACGACTGCTTGCCACCATCCTGCTGTTTCTGGCTGTATTTGCTGCACATGCAGCTCCGGCGCAGTGGACGCCGGAAACGGTGGTCAACCAGCGGCTGATCGACAACTCCTATGTTTCGGACGCGGACCGGCTGCTGAAGCCCGACGAAATCGCCAGGCTGAACCAGATTCTGCAGAAAATGGAGGCCGAAGCAGGCGTTCAGTGCGCCATCGTGATTCTGAATTCCATCAGCGAACGCTGGGATGTGGTCGGGTTCGGGGTGGAACTGTTCAACCTGTGGGGCATTGGCTCGCGTGAAAACAACAAAGGGCTGATGCTGCTGATCGTTACCGAAACGCACGACTGGCGCTTCTTCAGCGGATACGGGGTTGAAGGCGATTTGCCGGATGCCACGCTGAACCGCCTTGGCAACAAATACATCGTACCTGCTTTCCGGGAGGAGAATTATGGCAGAGGACTGATTGAAGTGTGTGAAAGCATAAATCAGATTCTTACCGATGCCAGGGAGGCTTCACCGGCAGGCAACTCAGGTGCCGTAGTGGCTCCCTGGAGTAACTCCTTTGTGATTACGCTATGGGCGGGCTGGTTTGCAGTGATGGGCGGAGCTTACTATTTAATGCATAAAAAACCGAAGAAAGGCAGAAAGCACACTTCAACCGATGACCGCCTCTTCATAACAGAATTAAAGGACACTGAAGTGATGGTGCTTACGCCCGATAAACCTGCAAAACCCGGCATCTGGCAGGGAAAACCGGCGGAAAGATTCTTCTCCCTGTACGGGCTGGCCGGAATTGTACCGGCCTTTGCCACCTACTCCGGACACGGATTTGTCTATCCGCAGGTAAATGCCGTGATAGGGCTGTATCTCTACTTCTTTGTGCTGGCGATCATTATTCAGTACCGGCTTAACAAAAATGCCAGACTGATATCCGCCGACGGCCCCGCCCAATTTCTGAACCTCAGGGAAGCCAATAAAATGATGTCGTTCAGGATGCTTTTCTATCCGTTTGCGTTTATACCTTATTATATATTTTACCGGAACCGGCTGAACCGGCTGAAAACCGGAGACACCGAATGCCGGCAGTGCCACCGTACGGCCCACCACCTGCCCCGCGAACAGTATGATCAGTTTCTGTCGCCGGCCGAACTTACCGAAATCAGGATCAAAAGCCGCGACACCCATTTGTACCGGTGCGATGCCGGCCATCTGACCCAGATCAGGTTTGCAGGACGAAAAGAGGGAAGTTATTTAACCTGCCCCGGCTGCAAAACGCTGACCATGAAAAAGACCGGGAAAAAGACCCTTGAAAAAGCCACCTATTCCAGTACCGGCAAAGGGGAAACCGAACTCACCTGCCAAAACTGCGGAAAGAAGATTTACAGGCCGTTTGTCATTCCCGTTAAGGTCAGAACCAGTTCAGGCGGCTTTTCAGGCGGATCGGGCAGGTCGGGAGGCGGTGGCGGCGGCTCCTGGGGCGGCGGACGCACCGGCGGAGGTGGAGCCGGCGGAAGATGGTAGGAGAAAAATGGCCCTTCAGAAAATCCAGTTCCGTAGGAGCTACATTATAGTAGAAAAGAAACAGTAATTTTTGCCACGAATCGAAGATCCCGTGCATACGGGAGGCACTAAGACACGAAAAAGCACAAAAGACTTCCATCTTTTTAGTGGAATTCTGTGTTTTCGTGTCTTTGTGGCGGCAAAAAGGTCGCTGCATAGAGGTAAGGAAAGCTCCGTAGGAGCGACATTATGGTAGAAAGGGAACGCCCGCCCGAAAATCCAGCTCCGTAGGAGCGGCATTATCGTTAGAAAATAAGAACGATAAATCCATAGAGATTTGGCTGGTTTTGTGAGAACGCTGGTTTATCTGCGGACGATAATGTCGTCCCTCCCGGACTTTTTATTTTGGATTTCTGATTTTAGATTTTAGAAGAAATGCCCGCCCGAAAATCCAGCTCCGTAGGAGCGGCATTATCGTTAGAAAATAAAAGCGTTAAATCCAAAGAGATTTGGCTGGTTTTGTGAGAACGCTGGTTTATCTGCGGACGATAATGT
>LUZO01000065.1 GCA_001603685.1 Bacteroidales bacterium Bact_23 | reverse complement strand
CAAGAAGGAGGCGGCCCGCCTCAAAGAGGAGCTGGCCCGGGCCCAGATGGAGGGACTCACGTCCAAAGCCATCGTTGTGGGCGGCCTCAATGTGGTCGTCGCGACCCTGGAGAACGCCGACGTAGAGGAGCTGATCAAGGCGGCCTCCATGATCTCGGGGAAGGACTACGTCGCGATCCTGGGAAGCGAGAAGGAGGGGGCGAAGATCGTCGCCGCCGTGGGGAAGACGGGTTTGGCCAGAGGCCTCGCGGCCGGGGAGATCGTCAAGGCCGCGACCAAGGTCGTCGGCGGCGGGGGCGGCGGAAAGCCCGAGATCGCCCAGGGAGGCGGCCCCTTGGCGGAGAAGCTCGCAGAGGCGCTGGAGGCGGGTCTGGCGAGGGTCAGGGCCGCCTCCGGGGCCTGAAAATCCTTTTTCGCTTTAGCCGACTCGAGCTTCATCGTACAAACGGCCGGCCTTTAAGAAGCATCGCCAGATTGCCGCCCAAACCTTTTTTACAAAGTAGGACGCACTTATCTCCTGGAGGTCGGCTCGACGAGACAGATCCTGGCTTTGGTCCTGGTGGCCCTTATACTGGCGGTAGGCACGTCCGATGGTGCGTCTGATTCTCGCGAAGTAGTCCAGGCCACCGAGATCCTGGCCGCGATCGAGCGAGGTGAGCCGATCGAATACGACAACGTTGTCGTCGAGGGCGACCTGGACCTGGGTGAGCGGGTCCTGCCCACGGAAATCATTGATAGAAAATACGATGAAATTACACACTATCTAACCACGGAAGTTAAGGTGGTCAAGTCTCCGATACACATCACTAGCTCTGAAATTCGAGGAGACGTGATCTTCGGGAACGCCATCTTTCAGGAGGAAGTCGATTTTGAGAACACCAAATTCACAAATGGATCCTGGTTTTCTGGATCAAATTTTAGTGTAGGTGCTCGCTTCAGTGGAGTTGAATTCTGTGGAAAGAAGTTCGTCCATTGTGCTAGTTTCTACGGAGCGGAGTTCTCGGGCGAATATAACGACTTCGCATACGCAAAGTTTTCCGGCGGACATACCGACTTCGAGGGGGCGGAATTCTTGGCCGGATATACCGACTTCACGGGTGCGGAATTCTCGGGCGGATACACCGACTTCAGGGGTGCGGAGTTCTCAGCCGGATATGTCGACTTCATGATAGCTGAGTTCTCGGGCGGATATGCTTCCTTCTCCGGAGCGGAGTTCGGCCAAGGTGTTAGTTTCTACAGAGCGAATTTCTCGGGCGGATATGCTGGATTCAACGGAGCGGAGTTCAGCGGGGATGCCGACTTCATGGGAGCGGAGTTCTCCGGCGGAGATGCCGACTTCAGATATGTGGAGTTCTCGGGCGATAATGCCTACTTCTCAGGAGCGGTTTTCTCGGGTGGAGACGCATATTTCCTGGAAGCGGAATTCGACGGAAATGCCTCCTTCAAGTATGCAAATTTTTCGGGCGGAATAGCCAACTTTAGGAATGTAGAGTTTTCTGGAAGGTATGCCGACTTCGCATATGCAAAGTTCTCGGGCGGATATGCTGGCATCTTGGGGAATGATGCCGACTTCATGGGAGCGAAGTTCTCTGGTGGTGATGCAAACTTCGAGGGAACCGAGTTCGGAGGAATTGCTGACTTCTACGGAGCGGAGTTTTCGGGAGGAGATGCCCACTTCAGGTATGCGAAATTTTCGGGCGGATATGCCGACTTCGATGGTGCGGAATTCTCGGGCGGATGTGCCGACTTCTTAGCAGCGGAGTTCAGCGGAAGTGCTGACTTCTACGAAGCAGAGTTCTCTGGCGGAGATGCCAACTTCAGAGTTGCTGGTTTTTTGGGTGGATATGCCAACTTCAGGAAAGCTGAATTCTCAGGCGGAGATGTCCACTTCGAAGAAGCAGAGTTTAACAAATATGCCTTATTTGAGGATACCATATTTGGAAACACGAATCAAAGCCAATCCTTCAATGTTACCTTTAATTACGCTCAATTTAGCCGAGACGCTTACTTTGAAAATGCGACCTTCTATCCCAACACAAAGCTCGACCTGACCAGATCATCGTACAGGCGAATGTTCTTGCCTTGGGACTGCATAAATCAGAACCAGGCCTCTCCCTCCGATGACGATGCCTACCTAGCTCTGATGAGAAATTACATGAATCTGGGATGGTACGAGGATGCGAACTCCTGCTATTACGAGTATAGGAACAAACGGCGCGCGGCTGAAGATATTTGCGTCGAGAAGGTCACCGACACCGCTGAATGGGCCCTCTACGGATATGGCGTGAAGCCGCTCCGGACATGTGGCTGGATCGTCGGCCTCGTTCTGCTATTTGGGCTGGTCTTCAGAAACGGGGATAGCATCAAGAAGTACGTCCGCAAAGATAAGGAGGAGATCATCAAAGATGAAACGGCTGAACAGGACGACTCCGAAGATGTTGAGCTCAAGACCACTCTCAAGAGAGGAAAGATCGATTTCAAAGATCCCTTCCTCTTCAGCTTGGCAACGTTTACCTCCGGCTTAACATCCTTCCTTTATCCCACCATCGAGTACAGGGCCGAAAAGCACACACGTTTGGTTATCATCGAGCGACTCCTGGGCTCTGTGTTCCTAGCTCTCTTGATAACGGCCATAACCAAGACCTGGCTGATAAGATAGGATATCTGGTCGCAATCTTCGCTCGCGGAAAAGCAGTCGCCCTCACCTGC
>LUZO01000064.1 GCA_001603685.1 Bacteroidales bacterium Bact_23 | reverse complement strand
GTTATGGCATTGCTGTAGCCTGATTATCAAGGGATAAAAATTGTAATCATTCATTGAAATGAAAAAAATAGCTGCTCTTCTGCTCTCTTTTCTGCTCGCCGGTGCTGCTTTTGCCGATAAGCCACGGAAACTGGGCGCCTATCTGGCCCATTCCGCCTTTAATATACCGGGCAATTCGCCCTATGTTGAGATTTATCTTGAAATCCTCGGAAATACCATCGTTTACAAACAGAATGATGCCGGCAAATTCCAGGGTAGCGTTCAGGTAACCATGATCTTAAGGCAGGATTCGGTAATCAGCGATTACCGCAAATATGAGCTGCTCAGCCCGGAAATTACCGACACCACCAACCTGGTGCTTAATTTCATTGACCAGCAGCGCTTTATGGTCGAAAACGGCAACTACGAGCTGGACCTCTCCATTTCGGACCTGAATAGCTACCATAAACCGGTAGTGATAACCTATCCGGTAAGCGTTGATTTTCCGTCAGATAAAGTCACCATCTCCGGAATTCAGTTGATTGAGTCCTACACCAGGACTACCGAGGAGAATGTACTGAGCAAAAGCGGCTACGATGTGGTGCCCTATGTGGATAATTTCTATGCAACCGACCAGAACAGGCTGACATTCTACAGCGAGATATACAATCCCCTTCACCGGGAAGGGAGCGATGAAAAATTTCTGATTTCTGCCTTTATCGAATCGTTTGAGAACCATGCGATGCTCAGCGACTATGTAAGAATCAGGCGAGAAAGCTCGCGGCCGGCCATCGTTTTGCTCAGCGAATTCGACATCAGCAGCCTGCCATCGGGCAACTACAATCTGGTGGTATCGGTCAGAAACAAAGAAAACAGGGTAATCGCGGAGAACACCGCCTTTTTTCAGCGGTATAACCCTGCCATGACAGCGCAGCTGCTGAATTACGACAACATCAACATCAGGAATACCTTTGCCGAACGGATTACCGGCGCCGACACCCTGAGGGAGTATATCCGCTCACTCTCCCCCATCGCCACCGAGCTGGAAAGAATCTTTATCAACACCCAGATTGCTACCGCCAGCCTGCCCACGCTTCAGCAGTATTTCTACCAGTTCTGGCAGAAGCGCAGCGAACTGGAGCCCGAAAAGGCGTGGACAGCTTACAATCAGGAGGTTATAAAGGTAAACAATACCTACTCAACGCAGGTGCGCAAGGGTTACGATACCGATATGGGGCGGGTTTACCTGCAGTACGGGCCGCCAAACAACATCACCGATGTGCCGTTTGAAACCAGCGGATACCGCCACACGGCAGGAAGCAGCTCCACCGGCAGTGTACCGTACCAGATCTGGCACTACTACTCGCTCAACAACAACCGCGAACGGAACAAGCGCTTTGTATTCATCAACTCCAGCCTGCTGGCTGCCGATTACCAGCTTGTCCATTCGGATGTGAAAGGCGAAATACAGAACTACAACTGGCAGGCAATGCTCACGCGTTCACTCGAAATCAAGGATGCTGATTACGATGATTTGAGGCGTGATGGCAGCAGGTCGGCTACCCGGTACAGAGAGGGATGGTAAATCTTTTATTGATTTTCTCAAAGTTCGCATTACAATCTTGTGCAATCATCAATTAACCTTATGTTTGCATCTAAAATCACTTTGCCAAGCTGAAACGATCTTGAAGAAGAAAACCGCTGTCGTCATCCTTAACTGGAACGGAAAAAGCTTCCTTGAGAAGTTCCTCCCCGCTGTCATCAGATACAGCACCGGCGATGCGTCCGTAATTGTGGCCGACAACGCCTCTTCCGACGGATCGGTTGAGTATCTTAAGGAAAATTTCCCGGAAGTCGGTATCATCGAGAACAACGAAAACGGCGGCTTTGCCAAAGGCTACAACGATGCACTGTCGCAGGTGGATGCCGAATACTTCGTGCTGCTGAACTCCGACATTGAAGTTACCGAAAACTGGATTTCTCCGGTGATATCCATGCTGGAGAACAATCCTCAGGTTGCGGCATGCCAGCCAACCATCCGCTCGTACCATCAGCCCGAAAAGTTCGAGTACGCAGGCGCCGCCGGCGGATTTATCGATGCCTGGGGCTACCCTTTCTGCCGCGGAAGGATTTTCCAGAATCTTGAGGAAGATCATGGGCAGTACGATGATGTGATGGAGATATTCTGGGCAACCGGCGCCTGTATGTTTATCAGGGCCGATGTATTCCGCTCGCTGGGCGGATTTGATGAAGACTTCTTCGCCCACATGGAGGAGATTGACTTCTGCTGGCGGGCGAAACACGCGGGATACAAAATCATGGCATGCCCGCAGTCGAAGGTGTTCCATGTGGGAGGCGGAACCCTGCCCAAACAATCCTCCTTCAAGACCTACCTGAATATGCGGAACAACATCTCAATGCTGTACAAAAACCTGCCCGCAAACAGGCTCGTTCCGATATTTATCTTCAGACTGCTGTTGGATGGCGTCGCCGCTTTCAAGTTCCTGGTGGATGGCGGGTTTGCCGATTTCTGGGCGGTGGTGCGGGCGCACATGAGCTTCTACCGCCGCTATCCGAAGCATCGCAAAAAAAGGAAAGGCATCATCCACACACAGGTTTCAAACATATACCGCGGCAACATTGTCGTGGATCATTTCATCCGCCGGAAAAAGAAATTCTCAGAACTTCAGGCATCCAAATTCAGTAAATAATGGCTTGGTTTATACTCTTTATTGCAGGCATTTTCGAAACTGTCTGGGCAGTTGGTTTGAAACACTCCGAAGGATTTACCCGTTTGTGGCCCTCGGTACTTACCGTGGTGGCAATGGCCATAAGCCTTTACCTGCTTGCCATTGCACTGCGCAGCCTGCCGCTGGGTGTTGCCTATCCGGTTTGGACAGGCATCGGGGCCGTAGGGGCAGTGATCTACGGGGTTATGTTCTTCGGCGAATCGAGGGATCTCCTGAAAATCGTTTTTATTCTGATGATTCTCGGCGGAATTATGGGGCTGCGGGCCACCACCGTAAAAAAATCAGTCGTTCAGAAGACTGAGCAGAGCCAGGCGGTAGGAAGCAAGGCCAAAGCCGGCGATGACTCCGCGCGCACCGCCTGATATGTACGATTTGTGCCTGAACTCCTCACGGGCGTAAATATTGCTCATGTGCACCTCAACCACCGGCGCCTTTATGGCACGCACCGCATCGCCGATGGCCACCGAAGTGTGGGTGTAACCGCCGCCGTTCAGGATGATTCCGTCGGCGCTGAAACCAGCCTCCTGAAGCTTGTTGATGATCTCCCCCTCCACATTGCTCTGGAAATACTCCAGTTCGCAGACGGGAAACTCTGATTGCAGCTCGGGGATAAACGATTCAAAACCCTTGCTGCCGTAAATTCCCGGCTCACGAAGTCCGGTCAGGTTCAGATTGGGGCCGTTGATGATACATATTTTCATACGCAATGGTTCGGGTTACGGGGAAAACACTCCGGCTATTTCCTGACAAATACGGAAACCGACGGTTCGCCGTGGGTAATGATCAGATTATAAATCGAAAGTTCTTCCTTTCTTCTGTTGTAGGTCAGTTTATGGATGGTCCGCTGCCCGTCGGGGAAATCCTGAGGCCTGAAAAGCAGCAGCTCATCCTTTTTGTCGATGCGGTACATCAGCGTATCGATGTTCCCGCCTTTATTCAGAAAAGCCCTGTTGCTGCTCCGGAAATCAATTTCCATCCTTTGCTGAACATCCGCCTTCTCTATCCAGGTACCCAGAATCACAAACTCATCCGGAAACTTCTCCTTGCTGCATCCTGCACCAAGCAAAAGCAGCAGAAACAAACCCGTCCGGAACACATTCTTCATCATGATGAAATCATTCTTTCTGCAAAATTAACAATAAGCTGAATGGGTTTGCCTGTTTACCGCCAACGATTTAACCTGATACACATATCCTCCTGATTATCAACGCTATTTACAACAGCTTAAATCTACCCAAGCCGTACTGTTTTCACTTCATTTTCCTGAAAACAGTACAATAAGATTGGTTTTCCGACCAAACTCTTTTGCGTTTTTCTGTTTCAGGATAAAAAAATACCGTTAACTTTGCACCGATTTCCGATTGGGGTGCCCTAAATTACGGGCTGAGATCATACTCATTGAACCTGCTCCGGGTAATGCCGGCGAAGGGATGGTAGAGAAAACTTATTAGCGGAGGGTTAAAGACCCAATTCAGCCCTCCTGGGTTTAATCTAAAAAAAATCAAAAAATGAAATTGCGATTATTGCCGGCTCTGCTGGTATTGCTGCCATTTTTATCGATGGCGCAGTTTACGCTGAAAGGCAGGGTAATTGACGAGGAAACTGCCGTTCCGCTTCAGGGGGCGCACCTGAGACTCAACAACAACCTCGTAAAGACCACCACCGACGCCAAAGGGCTGTTTGAAATCAAAAACCTGAAAGCGGGTACCTACAAACTGAAGGTGAGCTACCTTGGCCATCAGGTTTGGGAAGCGGTGTTCGATCTTGAAGGCGATAAATCGATGATGATTTCGATGGAGATGGCTCCGGTACTTACCGGCGAAACCATTATTTCGGCCACCCGCGCCGGCGATAAAACGCCCGTCACCTATCAGAACCTTTCGGCGAAAGAGATAGAAAAGAGCAATCAGGGGCGCGACATCCCCTTCCTGCTTGAACAGATGCCCGCCACGGTTGCCACTTCCGACGCAGGTACGGGCGTTGGTTATACCGGTGTCAGAATCAGGGGGGTGGATATGAACCGCATCAACATCACCGTAAACGGCATTCCGCTGAACGACGCCGAAACCCATAATGTATTCTGGGTAAATATGCCCGACCTCTCCTCATCCACCGAAAGCATTCAGGTGCAGAGGGGTGTGGGGACCAGCACCAACGGAGCGGCATCGTTCGGGGCCAGCATCAATATGCTTACCCAGACCCCTTCGCGTGAGCCTTACGGCGAAATCGCCTCAGCCGCCGGCTCGTTCAACACCTTCAGAAACACCATACAGGCAGGAACCGGGCTGATGAACGGAAAATGGACACTCGACACCCGCCTCTCAAAACTCAGCTCCGATGGCTACATCGATCGCGCTTTCGCCGACTTGAAGTCGTTTTATGTGTCGGGCGGCTATTTCGGACGCAATACCATCATTAAACTCAACATCTTCTCCGGAAAGGAGATTACCTATCAGGCGTGGGGCGGCGTCCGTTCCTCGATGCTGAAAACCAACCGCACCTACAACGGGCAGGGCAGCTACACCGACAAGGATGGCAACGAAAAGTTCTACGACAACCAGATAGATGACTACCGGCAGGATCATTACCAGATGATGATTTCGCAGCGGCTTGGCGGACACACCACCGGCAACTTCGCACTGCACTATACCCGCGGGTTTGGATTCTACGAACAATACAAGAGCAATCAGAAGCTCTCCAATTATCTGATTGATCCGGTGCTGATTCCGGTTCCCGGAGACGACACCATTAAAATAACCCGCAGCGACCTGATCCGCCGCAAGTACCTCGACAACGACTTTTACGGGATGACATGGGCAATCAATTATGAGAGAAAACAGACCAAACTGACCGTTGGCGGATCGGCAAACCGGTACGAAGGGCTGCATTACGGCGAGGTAATCTGGGCCGGATATGCCGCCACGGCCGGAAAGGATCACCGCTGGTACGAAGGCACCGGCGATAAAAACGATTACAACCTTTTTGTAAAATCCAACTACCAGGCTACCCGAAAGTTAAACCTCTACGGCGACCTTCAGCTCAGGGGCATTCAGTACATGCTCGAAGGCATCGACGACGACCTGCGCGACATCACCCAGCAGCACGACTTTCTGTTTTTCAATCCCAAGGCGGGATTGCATTATTCGTTCGACAGCCGCAGAAGCCTCTACCTGAGTTTTGCGGTAGCCAACCGCGAGCCAAACCGCAAGAACTATACGGATGCCGACCCGCGGAAACCCGACCCGAAGGCGGAAACCCTCTACGATTACGAACTGGGATACCACTACAATACCCACAAAATCAAGGCGTCGGCAAACATCTATTATATGTATTACCGCAACCAGCTGGTGCTTACCGGAGCCATCAACGATGTGGGCGCCGGCGTGATGGAGAATGTACCCGTATCGTACAGAACCGGGCTTGAGCTCAACGGAAGCGCCATTCTTACCGATAAGCTGCAGGCGATGGCCAACCTGACCCTCAGCAGCAACAAAATCAAAAATTTCACCGAGTTTGTTGACGACTGGGATAACTGGGGCGTTCAGATTGAGAACCACCTGGGAACTACGGACATCTCATTCTCGCCCGCCGCAGTGGGAGGCGCCGCGCTGATGTGGTCGTTTGCCGGAAATTTCGGGCTGATGATCAACGGAAAGTATGTTTCAAGGCAGTACATCGACAATACCTCATCGCGCGAACGCAGCCTCGACCCCTACTTTGTCAGCAACCTGCGCCTCAGCTGGACCGTAAAACCGGAGTTTCTGCGCGAAATTGACCTCAGCCTCAATGTAAACAACCTCTTTAATGCGCGCTACGAAACCAATGCCTGGATCTACCGCTACTACAGCGAAGGCCAATACGGATATGAGGATGGCTATTTCCCGCAGGCCGGCATCAATTTTATGGCGGGGGTGACGGTTAAGTTTTAGACATTATTTCGGCTAAATCCGTTACAGACTGAACATTGAACCATCCCTGACAGGAATGGCTGTCGGGGATGGTTGTGTTTCGCATATCACTAACTAACAGATGTTTAAAACAATATTTAACCACTGAGCCGCCTCTTTTGTGAAAATGTTATGGTGAGAAATATTATTCCTTTTCCCTTGCATTTTCTTCATTTTCCTTTAAGAGATCTGCAATAATTATTGCTGGAGCTTCTTG